>DATLYW010000052.1 GCA_035574315.1 Candidatus Zixiibacteriota bacterium | reverse complement strand
GTACTCCTCGAGAACGGGCCCCGCCAGCGGCGCCACCGTCTGGCTCTCCCCGATGATGTCCAGCGTTACCCCCTGGCGCACCTTGCTTTCCGCGTTGCCGTCGGCGATAAGCGGTTGATCGCTATGCGTGTGCATGTCGATGAAACCGGGCGTCACCACTCGACCATTGGCGGAAATCGCCCGTGCCCCCGATTGCGGGGCGATCCTGCCGATGGCGGCGATCCGCCCGTCCTTGATTGCCACGTCCCCGTAGAACCACGGATTTCCGGTCCCATCGACGATGCGACCTCCGTGAATCACGAGATCGAAAAGCGCCATCGGTTTCTCCTCGACGTTCGGTTGTGCATCCTCATATCACTGCCGCGCAACTACGACAAGCGTTCCCGGCCTCCGCATCGCAGCGTGCAGACACCGCGGCCGGGATGTGCTAGGAACTGTGCGGGCGCTCGATGATCCGACCGGAGTTCAGGAAAACCCTGCTGGACCAGCAGACCGCCGTGGTTGTTCTATGGGGTTTCTTCGCCGTCTCGATCTTGCTCTACATCGTCATCGCCCACTTCGTCCTCGCGGCGCGCGGCGCGCCGCTCGGCCCCGCAGCCGCAAGAGCGACGCGATGGATCATCTGGGCGCTCGTCCTCGTCGACGCCGTCTACCTGCTCTGGTGGAGGCGCCGACGCCTGACGCGCGCGGCGCTCGCCGACTCCGCCAAGACCAAAATCCTCCGGGCCCTCGAAGAGCACCGGACTCCCCGTGAAAGGGAGGCCGCGCTCGTCGTCTCGACCTACGTGACGCGAAAAGTCGTCGGCTTCGCGATCATCGAGGCGATCGCGGTCTATGGGCTCATGGCCGGCTTGATCGGCGGCTTTCTTGAGGATCAGTATCTGCTTTCGGCGCTGAGCCTGGTCCTGCTCGGGGTGGAATTCCCGACGAAGAGCGCGCTCGAGACCCTGGTGGCGGACATCGAAGCCGGCACATGGCCGTAAGCCGGCTCCGGAGCGGTTCCCGTCCGGCGATGCCCCGAAGAGAGCGCGCCGCCGGCGCCTAGACGCGCCACTTCCCGCGCTTGGTGGGATGGCGCAGCGCGGCGTGCAGACGCTTCAGGAAAATTCGGCGCGGGATCTCGACGGCGCCGAGCCGCAGCATGTGCTCGGTGGTCATCTGCGCGTCGATGAAATGGAATCCCCAGCCCTTCAGCTTTTCCACCAGCGCCGCGAGGGCGACTTTCGACGCGTCGCTTTTGCGGTGGAACATCGATTCGCCGAAAAACGCCTTGCCAAGGGAAACCCCGTAGAGACCGCCGACCAGCTCGCCGTTCACCCAGGTTTCCACGGAATGAGCGAAGCCGAGGCCATGAAGGTTCGTGTAGGCCTCCTGCATCTCAGGCGTGATCCAGGTTCCCCGCTGTCCTTCCCGGACCACGGTGGCGCACGCCCGGATGACGTCTTCGAAGGCGCGATCAAAGGTCACCTGAAAGATGCCTTTTCGAATAACCCTCCGGAGGCTTCGGGAGATCTTGAAGCTGTCCAGCTCCAGGATCAGGCGCGGGTCCGGCGACCACCAGAGAATCGGCTGATCCTCCGAGTACCAGGGAAAAATCCCCACGCGGTACGCCTCCAGCAGCCGATCGCTGGAAAGGTCCCCGCCGACGGCGATCAGCCCGCTCGAGTCCGCGTATTCCGGCGGCGGAAAGACCAGTTCGTCCACTAGCCGGTAAATGGGCATGAAACTATTTTAGCGCCGTGGCAAAAATTTTTCACCGGCCGGTCCGGGCTTGCAAAATCGCCTCGCGAGGGACTATCCTGAGAGCGTCCCAGGGGTTCCGCATGAGGTTCACGCGCATCGATCATGTCGCCGTTCATGTCGCCGATCTGGAGCGCTCCGTCGCTTTCTACGAGCGCCATTTCGGCTTCAAGAAATACTTCCAGCACTCCGCTTCCGGGGGAATGCAGATCGCCTACCTCCGGCTGGGCGACACCGTGCTGGAGCTGGCCCATCGGAAGGACGGGGCGGTGCGAGGGTTCCATTTTTGCCTCGAAACCGACGACTTCGACCGGGCCGTGGCGAGCCTCAGAGCGGCCGGCGTGGGTCTGGTGCGCGAGCCGCACGAGACCGCGGCGCGCGAGCAGCGGGAAGCGGGCTGGCGCAGGGCCGTCTTTGCCGGGCCGGACGGGGAACAGATCGAGATCCGCGGATAGAAGGCCCTTTGGGCCGGGAGGCGCTCATGTCTCAGAGCCCGTCAAAGACCATTCAGCTTTCTTGCCCGTGTTGCAGCGCGATCCTCACCATTGACCCGTCGCTGCCGGCGGTGCTCGACCACAAGCTTCCGGCCAGGCCTCAGCTGATCGGGGAGCTGAAGGACGCCGCCCGGCTGGTCAAGGAGGAGGCTGCGCGCAGGGACGAGAAATACCACCAGATCGCCGAAGCCGAGAAGAACAAATCCAAGGTCCTGGAAGCCAAATTCCAGGAGCTTTTCAAAAAAGCCAAGGAAGAGCCGATTTCCAGACCCCTCAAGGACATCGACCTGGACTAGCGCCGTCGGCCTTGCGACCACTTCGGTCCGCGGGTCAGGCGCGCGCTCGGTGGCTGCGGTTCCGTGATGCGCGCGATGTTGCTCGATCGACCCGGCAGCCCGCTTCGCCTGGCCCGGTTGCCGATCCCTCGCCCGCAAGACGGCCAGCTGCTGATCCGGGTTCGCGCCTGCGCGGTCTGTCGCACGGATCTGCACGTGGTCGACGGCGAGCTCCCCCGGCCGAAACTGCCGTTGATTCCCGGACACGAGATCGTCGGCGTAGTGGAAGAATCCGCCGCCAAAGCCGGCCGCTTCCGGCCCGGCGACCGCGTCGGCGTTCCGTGGCTAGGGTGGACCTGCGGCGACTGTGATTATTGCGCCTCCGGCCGTGAAAACCTCTGCAACGAGGCCCGCTTCACCGGCTACACGCTCGACGGAGGCTACGCCGAATACGCAGTGGCCGACCAGCGGTTCTGTTTCGCGATCCCGCCGGGCTGCGCCGACGCGGAGGCGGCGCCCCTGCTCTGCGCCGGCCTGATCGGCTATCGAAGCCTGGTCAAGGCGGGCGACGGCAAGCGGCTGGGGATCTACGGTTTCGGCGCCGCCGCTCACATCGTGGCCCAGGTCGCGCGCTTCCAGGGACGCGAGATTTACGCCTTCACCCGTCCTGGAGACAGCGAAGCGCAACGATTCGCCCTGGAGCTCGGGGCGGTCTGGGCGGGGGGCTCGAACGAGCTTCCGCCGGTGGAGCTCGACGCCGCCATCATCTTCGCGCCGGTGGGTGATCTGGTGCCGCAGGCGCTCCGAGCCGTGGCCAAGGGCGGAAAGGTCGTTTGCGGCGGCATCCACATGAGCGACATCCCGTCCTTTCCTTACGCGATTCTCTGGGAGGAGCGCTCCGTTTGCTCGGTTGCGAACCTCACGCGGCGGGACGGCGAGGAGTTTTTCACGCTGGCGCCGAAGATTCCGGTCCGCACCGAAACCGAGCTTTTTCCCCTGGAAAAGGCCAACGAAGCTCTCGACCGCCTGCGCTCCGGCAGGCTGCGGGGCGCGGCGGTCCTGGTGACGTGAACGCCGCCGGCAAGCGGCATCAACCCTTCCGCGACCACCAAGCCGCTATCGTTCGTAGAGCTTCTTGATGAAGCCGCTCTTGTCCAGCTCGGTTACGAAACTGGCGTCGGCGAACTCTTCGGGCTTGTGCTTCCACACGTCGGGCCGCGTGGCGGCGACGTACTCGTAGCTGGTCTTCATTCCCTTGAGGTTCGGATAGGGCGCGGCGAGCCGGTGCTTGGCGAACAGCTCCCACGATTCGTTCGCCAGACTGTCGTCGTCCAGCCGCAGGACCTTCTTGATCACCCGTTTGGCGAACTCCGGCTCTTGCTTGAACCGCGCGATCCCTTCGATGTGAGCGCGCATGTAGCGCGTCACGAGGTCGCGGTCCCTCTCGATCTGCTTCCGCGTGGTGGCGATCTCGCTCCACGGGTAATCGACTTCCTTGAAGAAGTCCCAGAACTGCACGAAGCCGGCGCGTTGCGCCAGGATGTAAGCTGGATGGGACAGTGCGGCGGCGTCGACCTTTCCCTGCTTCAGGGCGAGCAGGCGCTCGGCGTCGCCGCCGATCTGCAGCAGCGCGAATTCCCGATCGGGATTCAACCCCTTTTTCTTCGCGACATGGCGCACGAGGAAGTCCGTGAGGGAGCCGAACGTGGTGACGCCGACCCTTTTCCCCTTGAGGTCCTCGGTCCGCTTGATATCGGGACGCACCATCAGCGACTGCACCACCCCGGGCATGGTGTGGGCAAGAATCACCATGTCGGAGCCCGCCAGGACCGCGTTCATCACCGTCGGCGTGGCGATCGGCGAAATCGCGACGCTCCCGGCCACGAGCGCCCGCGAGGCGATCCCCGATCCCTGCATGACCACGACCTCGGCGTCCAGACCGTGCTTCTCGTAGATCCCGGCTTCCTTCGCGAAGAAAATGATCATGTTGCCCATGCTCACCGCCGGGACCCCCACGTGGATCTTCTTCCGCGCGCCGCCTTGCGCCTGAGCCGACTGGGGCGCCGTGAGCACGATCAGGAGCAACAGCCAGAAGCAAAGCCATGCCCGCTTGTTCATGGAAGAAGATCCTCCGTTTTCGTAACGCTCATCTCGCATATATTCCCCCGCTCCGGCGATTGTCAATCGCCGCGCTCGCGTCGATCGAAAGCCGGCGGCTCCGGCACGCCCGCGCTCCGTCGTTGACAAAGACGGCCGTTTTGCATATGGAGGGAGCATTATGCTGCCGCCGCTACCGCGTGAAACGCTGCTCGATTTCTGCCGGCGGATGCTCGTCATCCGCCACTTCGAGGAGAGCCTGGTCCCTTTGCACGACAAGGGAGTCTTCGGCGGCCATTACCATCTCTACATCGGCCAGGAAGCGACCGGCGTCCCGGCGATCTCCTGCCTGAGAGCCGACGACTATCTCTTCACGACGCACCGCAACCACGGGCACTTGCTCGCCCGCGGCGCAGACCCCAAGAAGCTTCTGGCGGAGATCCTCGGCCGGGCCACCGGTTACAACAAGGGCAAGGGCGGCTCCTTTCACACTGTGGTTCCCGCTCTCGGCTTTCTTCACACCTCGGCGGTCGTTGCGGGCATCATCCCGCTCGCCACCGGGACGGCGTATGCCGCCAAAGCGCTGGGGAACGGGCGCGTCACAGTGTGCCTCTTCGGCGACGGAGCGCTCGAAGAGGGAGCCGCTCCGGAAGCCTTCAACCTGGCTTCGCTGTGGAAGCTGCCGGTGCTCTTTTTGTGCGAGAACAACGGGAAATACGGTTCGGGGCGGGCTCGGGCCGCGGCCCAGTCGTCGACGATGGCCGCCTACCCGCTCACCGACCTGCCGGCGGCGTACAAGATTCCCGCTATGCAGATCGACGGAATCGACTCGGGCATCGTCCACGCCGCGGTCTCGGAAGCGGTCGAGAAAATACGGCGAGGCGAGGGCCCGCAGTTCATCGAGGCTCAAACCGTCCGCTGGCCGGGTAGCGAGACCAACTGGCCGAGCGTGGTTCAGCCCACGGACTGCTCGCTCGCATGGGACGTAAGCGGCGTTCCCGAAAAAGTCCGCGAATGGTATCGGAGCTGCGATCCGCTGCTGGTTTTCGTTCGCGAGCTGGTGGAGGCGGGCCATGCCACTCGCCGGGAGATCGCCGATCTGGAAAACAGAGTGAGGGCCGAGATTGCGGCCGCGGTCGATTTCGCCGTCTCCAGCCCGTATCCGGCGCTCGAAGAGGCGACCACGGATGTCTACGCATGAGAGAGCTTGCTTACTACGAGGCCAAGTTCGAGGCACTGCACGAGATCATGGCCGCCGACCGGCGGGTTCACCTGATCAACGGCACGTTTTTGAGCCTGAGCCCCCACCGCCACGTTTTTCAGGAGCTGGCGAAAAAGTACGGGGACCGGATGCACTCGCCGCCGATTTCGGAGCTTTCCTTCTGTGGCCTGGCGATCGGGGCGGCCATGGCGGGCCTGCGGCCGATCGTGGACATCAGTACGGGGAGTTTCATTTTCGAGGCGTGGCCGCAGGTGGTCAACGAAGCGGCCAACGCTCTCTACATGTCCGGCGGTCAAACCAGAGTGCCCGTGGTTTTTCACCTGTTTCACGGTCTGCGCGGCAGCGGAGCCGCGCAGCACTCCGCAAGCCCTCAGGCGATGCTCTGGAACTGCCCTGGACTGGAGATCGTCCTTCCTTCGACCCCCCGCGATGTCAAAGGGCTCCTCAAGGCGGCCGTAGCTTCGGACAATCCGACGATCTTCGTAGATCACGTGCAACTGCTCGACACGCGCGGCGAAGTTCCCGAAGACCAGGGACCGATTCCGTTAGGCGTCGCCGACGTGAAGCGCCGCGGCTCCGACGTCACCATCGTTGCGACATCGTACATGGTGACGCGCTGCCTGAAGGTGGCGGAGCGGCTCGCCGCCGAAAAAATCGACGTCGAGGTGGTCGACCCGCGCACGCTGGTGCCTTTCGATCTGCCGGCGCTGCTCGCCTCGCTGGAGAAAACCGGTCGCCTGGTTATCGTCGACGAGACGCACGGGAGCTGCGGTGTCGCCGCGGAGATCCTCTCGCGACTGGTCGAGAGCGGCTTCGACAAGCTCAAGGCGCCGCCCCGACGCGTGAGCACGCTGGACGTCCCCGTCCCCTACAGCCCGCCGCTGGAGGAGCACATCGGGCCGCGTGAAGACCGCATCGCCGAGGCGATCCGCTCGGTCCTTCGCTAGCGCACGCTTGCCGTTTCCCTCGATGAGGCCGGCCGGGAAAAACACCAGAGAGCTGGTTTCGCTGCTGCAACGGATGTGGCTCATCCGGGCCTTCGAGGAGAAGGTCTCCGCGCTTTATGCCGCGCGTCACATCGTCGGCCTGCTGCACCTCGGAATCGGCCAGGAAGCGGTCGCCGTCGGCGCCTGCAGCCTGCTTTCGCGCGGGGACTACGTTTTTGGCGGCCACCGCTCGCACGGTCATGCGATAGCCAAGGGAGCGGACATCGGTCGATTGCTTGCGGAGATCGCCGGTCGCGCCGCCGGGTATTGCCGCGGCAAGGGCGGATCGATGCATCTTGCAGCGCCGGACTGCGGATTCATCACCGCCACCGGTGTGGTGGGCGGAACGATTCCGCTCGCTCTCGGGGCCGCATTCGCGGCCAAGGAGAGAAAGCAGGGACGGGTGGCCGTGGTCTTTTTCGGCGACGGCGCGGGGCAGACCGGCGCGTTCCACGAGTCTCTGAACATCGCGAGCCTGTGGAAGCTGCCGGTGATTTTCGTCTGCGAGAACAACGGCTACGCGGAGTTCACGCCGCTATCCAGCCACACGCTCGTCGAGAGGCTTTCCAAGCACGCGAAAACCTACCGTATCCCCGGCTTCGTCGTCGATGGCAACGACGTGCTGGGGGTGCGCACCGCGGTTGCAAAGGCGCTGCGAGGGGCGCGTGCGGGCAAAGGACCGGCCTTCGTCGAATGCCTGACCTATCGCCTGCGGGGTCATTACGAGGGCGACCCGGCGAAGTACCGCGAGCTCTCGGAGCTCGCCGAATGGAAAAAAAAGGACCCCATCGCCCGCTTCGCCCGCGTGCTCAAAGGAAGGAAGCTCCTTTCCGACGCCGAGATCGGGGCGATCGAAGGAGAGGCACGGGCTCTGGTCGAGAAGGCGGCGGAATTCGCCCTCAGCTCTCCGTGGCCGGAGGCCGCCGAGGTCGCAACCCAGGTAACGCCCTGAAGCTGCTACGGAGTTTCTGGTTTCTCGTTCGCGGTTTCCGGTTTTTACTGAACGCCGAAGCAGCAGCCTGAAAGAGCCCGTCGACAGCAATGCCCGAGCTGACCTATCTGGAAGCGATTCGTGCCGCCCTGCGCGAAGAGATGAGCCGCGACTCGTCGGTCTACCTCTTCGGCGAGGACGTGGCTCTCGGCGGGCCGTTCGGCGTCACCAGGGATCTCGCCGCGGAGTTCGGGGCGAACCGCGTCGTCAACACGCCCATCAGCGAAGGAACGGTGATGGGGCTTGCGATCGGCGCTGCGACCGCCGGCCTGCGTCCGGTGGTCGAGATCATGTTCATCGATTTCATCGCGCTCGCGCTGGACCAGCTCGCGAACCACGCGGCCAAGCTCCATTACATGTCCGGCGGGCAGTTGCGAATCCCGCTCACGGTCCGGGTGCAATGCGGTATTCACGGCAACATGGGAGCGCACCACTCGCAGAGTCTCGAAGCCTGGCTCGCGCACGTCCCGGGACTCAAGGTGGTGATGCCGTCGAACCCCGCCGATGCCAAGGGATTGCTGAAAGCTTCCATTCGAGACGACAGTCCCGTGGTCTTTATCGAGCATCGAGGGCTTTACGCCTCCCGCGGTCCGGTTCCCGAGGGCGAGCACGTCGTGCCGATCGGCGCCGCCTCCGTGATGCGGTCGGGCGACGACGTCACGGTTGTCGCTCTCGCAAAGATGGCCGGTCTTGCTCTGGAAGCCGCCGCCGAGCTGGCGGCCGAAGGAATTTCCGTGGAGGTAATCGATGCGCGCTCGCTCTCGCCCCTCGATGTCGCGACGATCTCCAGCTCGGTCCGGAAGACGGGACGGCTGATGATCGTTCACGAAGCGGTTGCGCAGGGCGGAGTGGGCGCCGAGATCGCCGCACGAGTGCAGCAGGAGGCGTTTTACTATCTCGATAGCCCGATCGAGCGGCTCGCCGCAGCTTTTGCGCCCGTTCCCGCAAGCCCCGCGCTGGAGTCCGGTTTTCTGCCCGGCAAGAAGCAGATCGCGGACGCCGTTCGCCGGCTGCTGCAACGCTAAAATCGTCCCTCCCGTGTCATCCCTGTCACGGCGGCTTCGCGCCCGATGTCAGGTCGCGGCGGCCTGGGCAGCGTCGGAACCGAGAAAAATCCTTTCAACGACGGACGGTAAACGCTTTTTGCCAGGTCTGGCATGCCGCTTGCGTCCGCCGCGTTCCGGTAGCGAGAGGAAAATATGGAAGCGGCGATTCGTGTCCGTTCTCACGAAAGTCGATCCACGTCCGAAACGCTCAACGGCGCGGTCTGTCGTCACTGCGGAGCGAAGCTTTATCCCAAAAAGCTCCTCAAAGCTCATCTGACGCGCCACCGCGTTCTTCAGCGCTGGTTCAGCGGCGAATTGCGCAAGCTCAGAGATACGATGGCGCGAATGAGGTACATCTGATTTCCCGGAAACTCCGCCGATAGCCGAAGATACCGAAGTTCCAGCCCCCGCAGTCTCTCCCCTCCGCAGCCCGCCGACCGGACACCGGGCGCCTGCGGGCGCCCGGCCGCTCTGTTTCCCCGAGTCGTTTCGCGTTCCGCTTCGGTTCGTTCGCAGATTCACTGTAAAAAACGGAAACCGGGAACCGGAAACCGTCCTCGGCCTGCTTTCGATACCCGCCAATGAGATCCCTGGTCGTAAACAAGCGTTGGGCTGCCGATCCACATCAAGTGCTCGGCTTGCAAAAGCACCCGGCGCGGGTTTAAGTCAGGCATTGCCCGTCCTGCAACGCGAGCAGCACCTGTGCGGTCGGAGATCATCGCCATATTCTCAGCCATGGGCTGGGCCGGGGATTCGGTCCTGGTCCGCCTCGGCAGCCGCCGCTCCAATATCTTTGCGGCCATGGTGGTGAGCTACGTCGTCTCGGCGGCCGCGATCTGGAGCTACCTTCTCACCAACCGCTCGCTTGCGTTCCTTCAGTCTCCCGCGATGATCTATTTCCTCATCAGCGGATGCCTGCAGCCGCTCGTGGCGCGGGCCTTATTCTACGAAGGGCTGACCAGGATCGGGGTGGCCCGGGCGGGGCCGCTGCGCGGTTCGGAGCCGCTGTTCGCGGCGGCCATTGCCCTCGCCTTTCTCCACGAGCGCCCCGGGCCACCGGTCTACCTCGGGACCCTGCTCATCGTCGGCAGCCTCTGGCTGATTTCGGGCGCCCCGAGCGACAAAGCCCGATGGCGCTGGGTGGACTGCGCTTTCCCGCTCGGGGCCGCCCTCGTTTCCGCGGTGTCGCAGAGCCTGCGCAAACAGGGGTTGAACATCCTGCCCGATCCGTTCGTAGCCGCAGGGGTGGTAACCGGCGTCTCGCTCTGTCTCCTGACACTGTTCATGCTCTGGACCGGAAGAACGCGCGCGGTATTGATGCCGCGCCGCAGCGCGCTCTTTTTCCTCCTGGCGGCTCTGCTCGCCGTCACCGCCCAGATCTTGAATTTCGTCGCCCTCGGTCGGGCCGAGATCTCCGTGATCATCCCCTTGCTGAACACCACCCCGCTTTTCAACGTGCTTTTCAGCGCCCTCTTTCTTCGCGAGCTCGAACAGGTAACGCCGAAGATCGCCCTCGGTGCGATCCTGATGGTCGCCGGAGTGGTGATCATCACCAGCCGTTGACCGCGAAGAGGAAAAATCGCGCCCCCGGGTACCAAATCCCGCCATCTCTGGTATAATCAAAATCGTTTGCTCTTCCGGCTCGAGCCCGCGGATACGACGCGGACCTCTTTCATTGGCAAGGCGAACGATCTGGATTCGAACCCGGCCGCTCACGTGGCCGGCCCGAGAATTACGAAGGAGCTCATCGGTACGTAGACGTCCGTCGGTTTCGGCCGAGAGCCACCAGGATGCGATGTCCACATACCTGCGAGCTCGCTGACAGCAGGAGACGAACAACAACCGATGTCCAAACCGATGCCGAAACCTGCCGGACCGGCCGGCGGCGGTAGGGGCGCCGCGCCGGCACCGGTCTCCGCCGCCGAGATGGGCGCCCGGCAGCGCGAGATTTCCGTCTCGGAGTTCTTCACCAAGAATCGTCATTTGCTCGGCTTCGACAACCCGCGAAAGGCGCTGCTCACGTGCGTCAAGGAAGCGGTGGACAACGCGCTCGACGCGTGCGAGGAAGCCGGCATTCTCCCCGAAGTCGTCGTCAAGGTGGAAGTCGTCCCGAACGGCGGCGCCCTGCCGCCGCCCAGCCAGGCGAACCGCTTCCGGATCACGGTTGTCGACTACGGGCCGGGTATCGTCCGCGAGCAGATCCCGCGGATCTTCGCCAAGCTGCTCTACGGCTCGAAGTTCCACCGTCTGCGCATGAGCCGCGGCCAGCAGGGAATCGGAATCTCCGCGGCCGGCATGTACGCCCAGCTCACGACCGGCAAACCGGTGCAGATCATCTCG
This sequence comes from Candidatus Zixiibacteriota bacterium, assembly GCA_035574315.1. Classification (NCBI taxonomy): domain Bacteria; kingdom Pseudomonadati; phylum Candidatus Zixiibacteriota; species Candidatus Zixiibacteriota bacterium. Next base: position 59,514 of record DATLYW010000052.1, on the reverse strand, counting down.
CGAACCAGCGCTCGAACGCCGGCCCATTACTTCGAGGTCCAGATCGACACCAGGAAAAACGAGCCCCGGATCCTGGAGCGGAAGCAGATCGACTGGGAGGCGCATCGCGGCACTCAGGTGACGCTCGAAATCGAGGGACGTTACCAGAAGGGGCGGGCTTCGGTGGACGAGTATCTGGAGCAGACCGCGATCGCCAACCCGCACGTCAAGCTCGTCTACCATACGCCGGAGGGCGAGATCAGGGAATATCCCCGCACGATTCACGAGCTGCCTCCCCAACCGCGCGAGATCAAGCCGCACCCTTACGGGATCGAGTTCGGGATGCTGCTGAAGATGCTCCACGACACCAAAAGCCACTCCCTCGCGGGTTTCCTGGCGAGCGATTTCAGTCGCGTCTCTCCGGCGCTGGCGCGCGAAATCTGCAAGGCCGCAAGGCTCTCCCCCGAATCCCGGCCGCGCGACATCCACGGCGCCGCCGCCGAGACGCTTTACAGGACGATCCAATCCACCAGGATCATGGCGCCGCCGAGCAACTGCATCTCGCCGATCGGGGAGAAAGCGATCCTGCACGGACTGTACAAGCAGATCAAGGGCGAGTTTTACACCGCCGTTACGCGCCCGCCCGCGGTTTACCGCGGAAACCCATTCATCATCGAGGCGGGGCTGGCTTACGGGAAGGGGCCGGAGCACGCCGGCGGCGAGCCGCAGACCCCTGCGCGGCCGCTCGCCGAGGGCGAACGGCACGAAGGAGACGAGGAACTGGCCCGGGTCATCCGCTACGCCAACCGGGTTCCCCTCCTGTACCAGCAGTCGGCGTGTGCGACCTTCAAGGCCGTCCTTGAAACGAGCTGGCGCAATTACGGCGTCGCGCAGTCGCGCGGCGCGCTCCCGGCCGGTCCGATGGTGATCTTCGTCCACATGGCGTCGGTGTGGGTGCCGTTCACCAGCGAATCCAAGGAGGCGATCGCCGACTACGACGAGATCCGGCGCGAAATCAAGCTCGCCCTCCAGGAATGCGGCCGGCGGCTCGGCGTCTTCCTGCGGCGCCGGGAGCGGGCGAAAAGCGAGTTTCGCCGCCGCAACATCTTCGAGCTCTACATCGAGGAGGTCGTGGAGGCGTGCAGCCGCCTGAAGCGCGGCAAACTGTCCAGAGAGAAGCTCAAGCTCCAGCTGCAGAAGATCGCAGCCAAACGTACCGGCGGCGAGAAAACGGACGAGCTCCTCGGTCGCGACAGCCCGGAAGGGCTGCCCCACTCGATCATCGTGACCGAAGAGGGAACGGAAGGCGAGGCGCCGGCGCTCCCGCCGGAGAGGAGCGGGGGCGCCGGCGATTCCCGCCGCGCTTTCGTGCAGGAGGCGGAAGCCTCCGCGGCCGAGCCTTCCGGCGAGAAAGCCGGGGCGTCGAGAAAGCCCCCGGGCCGCAGGTCGCCCGCCGGCAACGTCGCGCGAAAGGCCCGGCGCGGATCCTGAGACCGGATGGGGAAGCTCATGGCGCGAAAAAGAACGAACGTCAACGGCAACGTCGAAAAGAAGCTCATCGGCATCGCGGATGCGGTCGTGACGGCCGCCGAGCGGGGAAAAGATCCGACGCTCTCGATCCCCGTTCGCAGCCTCGCCAACGTCACCTTCGACGCGAAGCGCGGCATCATCGAGATGGGCCGCAGGAAGCAGGCACGCTCCTTCTTCAACGTCGGCATGGCGAAAAAGTTCATGCAGACGGTCCTGGTGGCGGATGCTCTGGCGGAGCTGCAGCGGTCGAACCTCACCACCTCGCTGCGCGAGATCTACTACCGCACGAAACACACGATCAGGAACTCGCACGAGAACACCTTCGACAGCCAGAACGAGTCGGACCCGCTCATCGAGGATCTCGAGGTCACGCTGGACGCCCTGCGAGAGGAACTCCACGTGCGCGCCGAGAACGCCGGCACGGTGGTGGGTCCGCTGGTCCTGATCGACGACGGCGACCGGGTGGACTGCACCCGTCTCGGGAAAGGCGGATACTCGGTGCCCTCGATCGTCGAGCCGGAATATATCCAGATCGCGAGATGCACGGCGGACTTCGTGCTGCTCGTCGAAAAAGGGACCCAGTGGAACCGGCTTTCGGAAGACAAGTTCTGGCGGCGCTACAACTGCATCCTGCTCACGGGAAACGGCCAGCCGCCGCGCGGCGTTCGTCGTCTCGCGCGCCGGCTGCACGAGGAACACGAGCTTCCCGTCTACGTGCTCGTGGACAACGACCCCTGGGGCTACTACATCTATTCGGTCGTCAAGCAGGGGTCGATCAATCTGGCGTTCGAGAGCCAGCGGATGGCGATCCCGAAGGCCAAATTCATCGGTTTCTCGAGCTCGGATCCCGACCGTTACGGGTTACCGCGAAACGTCGGGATCAAGCTCAACGAGAAAGACATCAACCGCGCCCGGGAGCTGTTGAAGTACCGGTGGTTCCAGAAGAAGGAGTGGCAGGAGGAAATCAAGCGCATGCTCGCCTCCGGGCTCAAGTACGAGCTCGACGCGCTCGCCAACAAGGACTTCCAGTACCTGACGAAGAACTACCTTCCGCGCAAGCTCAAGGAGAAAGACTGGCTGGACTAGCGCAGGCCGCCTTCGCGGGGCCCGGAGCCACGCGCCGGCCCGGGCCCCGACGGCACGCGAACGGGAGGAACCGCCCCTAGGTCGTGGGCCGCTCAGGCTGGACCACGAACCGCGCGCGGCGGTTTCTCTGCCAGCACTCCTCGGTCTTCTCGGTGCAGACCGGAACCTCCTCCCCGTAGCTGATGGTCGACAACCGTTCGGCGCCGATTCCAAGGCTGACGAGATAGTCCTTCGCGCTCTGCGCCCGCCTGGCGCCGAGAGCGAGATTGTATTCGTTGGTTCCCCGCTCGTCCGCGTGGCCTTCGATCTGCACCCGGGCCGAGGGGTTGTTCTTCAGCCATTCCGCATTGGCCTTTAGCGTAGCACGGGCATCCGGCCGCAGGTCGTATTTGTCGAAATCGAAATAAATCTCCTTCAGCGGGCCTTCCGTCGCCGCCTGCCCTCGCTGGAGCGCATCGAGACTCGACCCGCTGGTGGCGGTGGTAGCTTTGGCTGCCGGTTGCGGGGCGCTGGGAGCAGCCGCTCTGGCGGACGTTCCCGCGGCGGCCTCCGGCTTCGCCGTGCCGGACGCACACCCGGTCAGGGCCAAAGCCAGGACGGGAAAAAGAGCGAAAGACAGAGCGTGTCTTCGACTGAACATCTCTGAATTCCTCCTTTTTTGAGTTTTAGAGACCTCTCTTCGGATGCTTTCGTCGGGCGCGCGGGCTAACTGAATTCCTGCTTTCAACCCTCGGCCGATCTCAGGCGTGAAATCGCGCAGCGTGTTTCCGTTAAGCATTCTGGTTTCCTGCGTCAAGGCTGCCGTCCCCGAAGGCCTCTCTTGACCTAGGGGAAAAGCGTTCTAGAATTTGGGAAAAAATCGCATCGCCGGCCGGAGGATAGCGCTGGCTCCGAAAAGGGGGATTTTAGCCCTAAAACCCGGGCCCGATGGACCGGCCGTATCGCTTGCCCTTGCGCCGCTCAGGCGCCGCGAGCGCGCCGGTTGTAACGGACGGAGTCCACGAAGGCGCCGACGATAAAACCCGCCCCGATAAGCCCCGTAACTACCTCGGGAATGTGACGGGCCGCGTTGAGGAACATGATCACCGCCAGCGCGGTAATGGCGTAGAACGCCCCGTGTTCAAGGTAACGGTAGGAGGTCAGCGCCTCTTGCTCCACCAGCATGATGGTCAGGCAGCGCACGAACATGGCGCCCACGCCGAGCCCGATGGCGATGACGAAAAGGTTGTTCGAAAGCGCGAAGGCACCGATCACGCCGTCGAAGCTGAAGCTCGCATCGAGCATTTCCAGGTATAGGAAGCCGGCCGCGCCCGAGCGTGCCATCTCCCCGGCCACCGCCGGATCATGGCTCAGCGCGGCTGCGCCCCCGTCCACCGCGATGTACGTCACCAGACCGAAAATTCCCGCGATCAGAAACCGCATCTGCTCGGCCGCGGAAAGCTCGGCGGAGACGAGACAAAGCAGGATCAAGACCAGTCCCAGCTCGACCGCCTCGATGCGTCCCAGGCGTGCAAGCGGGCGCTCGATGACCGCGATCCAGTGCACGTCCTTTTCATGGTTGAAAAAATGCTTGAGCCCCACCATCGCGAGAAAAGCGCCTCCGAAAGCGGAGACCGATACGTGCGCGCTGGCGAGGACCCGGGAGTAGCGATCCGGGTCCGTGGCGGCCATGACGAGCGCCGATAACGGATCGATCGAGGCGATGACCGCCACGACGAGCAAGGGGAAAACGATCCGCATGCCGAAAACTGCGATCGCGATCCCCCATGTGATGAAGCGGCGGCGCCATACCGGGGTCATCTTTCTCAGCACGGTCGCGTTCACGACGGCGTTGTCGAAAGAGAGGGAAACCTCGAGAATGGCAAGCACGCCGACGATGAACATGGTCGAGAGGGCGCCGACGAGAGTGCCGCTTTTCTGCCACCCGAGAAAACCGCCCGCAACGAGCCCGGCAGCGGTCACAAGGAACGAATTTCGAAAGTAGCGGATCGTGGTGAGCACCTACCGAGTCGATTAGCGCAATCGCGGTTTCCTGTCCAGGCCCTGTCCGGAGGGGCGGGCACCGCCGCGGCGCGAACCCTTCCTCGTACGCGCAGGCGTATGGTAACTTAAGGCATGGCTTCCAGTCCGGTTTCACCGTTGAAACAAAGGCTCCTGCACGATCGCATGGAAGCTCTGGGAGTCCGTGAGGAGGAGATCGAGGAAACGTTCGTTCGCGCCTCCGGCGCGGGCGGCCAGAAGGTGAACAAGGCCTCGACCTGCGTGGTGCTTCATCACCGCCCCACCGGGATCCGGGTGAAATGCCAGCAGGAGCGATCCCAGGCGCTCAACCGTTTCCTGGCCAGAAGAATCCTGCTGGACAAGATCGAGCGCAGGCTTCGGGGCGAGCGCGCGGCTGCCGAGCAGGAGATGGCGCGGATTCGGCGGCAAAAAAGAAGGCGCTCGCGCCGCGCTCGGGTCAAGCTCCTGGAGAACAAGCGGCACAGAGCCGAAAAGAAAGCCCGCCGGGCCCCGGTTCACCCCGAGAGTCTCGATTGAAGTCGCTCCCCTCGACCGAAGCGTTTTCGCCGATCGGATCGCTCGGCATAGGGCGCGCGCTCGCTGCCCGCAGCTTGACCATCAGCCGAACCGTTTGATAGCAAGGAGATGGCTCCGCGGAGGGGCCGGGAGGCGGCGATGGACAGTCGCGAATTCGCAGCGGCGCTGCAAAGACGGGTGGCCGAGTTCTGCGGGACTCTGGACGCGAAGCTTCCGGCCTACAGCTACATTCCCCTCACGAACGACGAGCAACGCGTCAAGGTCATGCAGAGCCGGCTGTTCAACGAGATCCGCGCCGGCGAGATTTTCGGCGGATGGCTGAAGAGCACACCGGAGCTGGACGTGAAAAAGACGCTCGCCGAAGCGGTCCACGAGGAGTACGTGCACGCGACCTACCTCGAGGAGGCGCTGCGGCAAAAAGGGGCGGTGCCGCACGAGTACCGCCCTTTGCCCGCGCAAATGGCGATGTTCAACGCCTTCGAAGGATTGACCGAAACCGTGGAGCGAATTGCTGCGTTTCCGATGGCCGGTGAAGGCGTCGCCGACTATCTGATCGCCAGGAGCCTGGAGGCCGCGAGCGTCCCGTCATGGGTCACGGCCCCGTACCGCAAGATCCACGAGGACGAAAGAGAGCACGGCAACTACCCGTTCGAGATCCTGGTCAAGTACGCCACGACCGCCGAGAAACAGGAACGCGCCGCGCGCGCGGTCGAGATGAGCCTCGCCCTGCGGCGGCACTATTTCGACAATCTCGACCGCTGGGTGTACGAGGGCAGGGCGTTCTAGAGGACCCTGCCGTCCCCGAGCGAGGCGGAGCGCGAAGAACGAGGAGCCGGGCGGGTCCCCGAGCGGGGGCTCGGCGCGGCGGAAATCCCGCCGCTATTTCTCGTAGAGTCGCTTGATGAAGCCGGCCTTGTCCAGCTCCGCGACAAAGCTCGGATCCGCGAACTCCTCCGGCTTGTGCTTCCAGACGTCCGGGCGCGTGAGGGCGACGTATTCAAAGCTGGTCTTCATCCCGGGCAGATTGGGATACGGCGCCGCAATGAAAGCTTTGGAAAAGATTTCGTAGGACTCGTTGACCAGATCCTCGTCGTCAAGCCGCAGCACCTTGCGGATGACTTTCTTGCCGAACTCCGCGTCCCTCTTGAAAAGCGCAATCCCTTCGATGTGGGCCTTCATGTAGCTCATGACGGTCTCGCGGTCGTTCTTTACGGTCATTCGACGCGTGCTGATCTCCATCCAGGGGTAGTTCATCTCCTTGGCGGAATCCCACAGCATCGAGAAGCCCATGCGCTTCGCCCTGCCGTAACCGGGGTGCGACATCGCCGCGCCGTCGACGACGCCGGTCTTGAGCGCCACGATTCGCTCCGCGTCGCCCCCGGTCTGGATCAGTGTCAGGTCTCGGTCCGGGTTGAGCCCTTTTTTCTTGGCGATGTACCGCACCAGAAAGTCGGTCAAGGAACCCAGGCTCGACACCGCGATCTTCCTTCCTTTGAGGTCTTCCGGTCGCTTGATCTCCGGCTTTACCATGAGCGCGTGCACGACACCCGGCATCGTATGGGCCAGGATCGTCAGGTCCGCGCCGGCCAGGTCGGCGCTGATGACCGTCGGCGTGGCAATCGGCGAAATCTCGATGTTGCCGCTGATCAGCGCCTTGGAAGCGATGCCGGAACCGTTCATCGTGATCACCTCGGCGTCCAGGCCGTGCTTCTGAAACAATTTCGCTTCCCTGGTGACGAAAATGATGATGTTGCCCATGCTGACCGAGGGAACGCCGACGCGAATCTTCTTGAGCGGCTTTGCTTGAGGATGAGCCGCCCGAGCCAGCGCCAGTCCGAGGAGAACGAGCACGATGACCATCGCCGACCTGCTACGTTTCATGCGGTGCCTCCTTCATGGCAGAACCTTGTCGTTCAAGCGCTTGAGCTAACGCGCCGTGGTGTCATACGTTCTGAATGAAGACATCCACCAGCGCCGGCCGCTTTTCTTCTTTGATGATCCTGATGGCGCGGTCGAGCGCGGGCCGGATCTGATCAGGTTCCGTGACCGGTCCCTCTCCCGCCACGCCCAAGGAGCGCGCCAGTCCCGCGAAGTCGACGGGCGGCTTTTCCATGCGCATGCCCACGACCTTGTTTTCCGGCGGCCGCCCGCGCGCGATGGCGATCTTTTCCTGGTGCTCCTCGTCGTTGTAGTAGGTCCGGTTGTTGGTCATCACGGTAAGGAGCGGGACCCCTGCATTGGCCGCTGTCCAGAGCGCGCTCGACGTGTAGAGCAACTCGCCGTCGCGTTGCAGGTTGACACAGATGGTATCGGTTCCCCGATAGGGAATGGCCGCGCCCACCGAGGCTCCGGGCCCGTACCCGAGCCCGCCGCCTCCGTAGCCCCCGAGATAGAGGCCCGGCCTGTTCCAGTCCCACAGCCGTTGAGGCCAGCCCCGAAAACCGCCTGCGACGAGAAGCCAGGATTCCGTCTTGACCGCCTCCCACACCTCGTGAGCGAGCCGCGGCGGCGAGATCGGTCGCTCGTCCCAGCGTCGTTTCAGCTCGCTCTGCCAGCGGGCGCGGATCTCGCGGTGCTGGGCCGCCAGCGCTTTCCCGCGCTCCTCGACCGCGCTCCTCGAAAATTTTCCTTCGCGGTGGATCTCTTCGATCAGCGCGGGGAGAAAAACGGCCGTGTTCGCTACGATCGGAAGATCGACCGGCGCCAGCTCTTGAAAGTCGCTGGTCCAGCCGCGCATCGAGATGTCCGCCAGCGTGACGTGAATCACTTTACAACCGGGCCGCGTGGCCGGGACGGCCGCGCGCGTGGCCGGGTCCTGCCGCACGAGCGCGCCGAAGAGGTCCGTGACGTCCAGCCCGAGGATCACGTCGGCCTCGGCGACCAGCTCGCGGTTGCGGCCGGTCAGGTTGAGCGGATGCGTGTTCGGAAAATTCAACCGGGCGCCGAGATCGACGACCGGAATGGAGAGGAGCTCGGCAAGCTCCACGAGGCTCACCACGGCATCGTTGTTCCTGCCGACGTAGTCCGCGAGGATCACCGGCTTCTGCGCCTGGCTCAGCAGGCGGGCGGCTTCGCGGATGGCGCCCGCTTCCGCCTGCAGCGGCGCCGGCGGGCGATGACGCCCGGGGTCGGGCAGGGCAATCTCCTTTTCCAGCAGCGTTTCCTGATCGGTTACGTCGAAGCAGATATAGACGGGCCCCGGTGGATCGCTGGTCGCGATCCGGTGCGCCCGCATCATCGACAACGGAATCGACTCGACACCGACGGGCTGGTCGTCCCATTTGACGAAATCGCGAACGAGATTTCCCTGGACCAGGGCCGTATGGATCCAGTCGATCCACGGCCGCCGCTTGCTCGTGTTCATCGGACCCGTGCCGCCCATGACAAGGATCGGGGTGCGGTCACACCAGGCATTGTAGATCGCCATCGAGGCATGCTGCAGCCCCACCACGTCATGCACGATGGCGGCCATCGGCTTTCCCGCGGCCTTGGCGTAGCCGTGCGCGACTGCGACCGCGATTTCCTCGTGGCAGCAAAGAACGATCTCCGGGTTCGCCCGCCGGCCGCTCTCGTAGTTCACGAGCGAATCGTGGATGCCGCGGAAACTGGAACCGGGGTTCAAGGCGACGTACTCGATGCCGAGAAGCTTCAACAGGTCGACGATCAGATCGGAACCGTAGCGAGCAGCCATGCGCACCTCCTTGGTCGGGCTGGTTTTTCGAATCCCCTTTCTTTAACGCCAAAGAGATCGCGCGGCAACCGGGCGCAGCCGCCCGGAGTGGTCGAGCCGACAGCCGGGCGTTCGCGACCCTTCGACACCCCGAAGGCGGAAGGAAGCCCGAGCAGGGCGTCTACTGGATCGCGGCCGCCGCCGTGCTCCGGACCGGCTGAGGAATCTCCATCCCGTAGAGCCTGGCGACGTTCGTGCAAACGAGCTTTCGGCGAACCTCCGCCGGCAAATGGCCGAGGTCGCGATCGATGAATTTCCTCGACTCCGGCCAGGTGGAGTTGCCGTGCGGATAGTCGTTCGACCACATGCAGTTGTCCTGTCCCCACCATGTGTAATGGTGGCCCGCCACGTTGTCGCGGAAGAAGGTCGCGTAGATCTGGCGGCTGAAATACTCGCTCGGATTCTTCGAAATCGGCGGCGGGTTGGCGGCCTTGAACCGGTTGTAGTAGTAATCCCACTGCTGCAGCATGAACGGCATCCACCCCACCTCGTTCTCGACGCTCACGAGCTTGAGCTTCGGGTAGCGCTCCAACACACCGTAGAAAATCAGCTCGAACAACGCATCGGTGATCTCCCTGAGCTTCAGGTTGACGCTGCCCCGGTAGTGCTCGACGCCAGACCGCCGGTTCCCGAAGACGGTCTCCTTGTGATAGCCGTGGCCCGTGAGAATGTGAAGGTTCACGGGCATGTTCAGATCCTGGGATGCCGCCCAGAACTTGTTGTAGTGGTCCGACTTGAACGGAAGGTCCGGGTGCGGCGCCTGCCAGATGATCGACCCCCGCAGGCCTGCTTTGGCGCACCGCTCGAGCTCCTTGACCGCCTCGTCGATGTCGTAGACCGAGATCGCCGCGATCCCGATCAGACGCTTGGGAGCAACTTTGCAATAATCGATCAACCAGTTGTTATAGGCGCGGAAACAGGCTTCCTGCAACTTGGCGTCGTCCATCGCGAAGTGCGGCAGCAAGTAGGTCGGATAGAGCACCTCGGCGCTCACGCCGTCGGTTTCCATCTCCTGGATCCTGCGGTTGGGATCCGATCCTCCGGGATGCGTCTGAAAGCTCTCACCGACTTTCAGTTGCGGAAACCTCGGCGCACGATCGCGGTACGGTGCGTCGACGCGCTCGACCAGAGTGTCCGGCGGCTCCATCACGTGAGAATCGGACGAGATCAAGACCTCCGTGCCCGGAGTAACGCTGTCGGCGTTCATAACTACTTCTCCTTTCCACCCGGCTGTAGCGTTTTGTTCTGGACGAGGTCTACACCCGCGGGCACTGGTCGTCAAGGCCGCGGCGGGCCATCTCGGCGACGCTCGACGAACACTCCCCATGATGCCGCCTGAGGGTTCTTGCCTCTTCGGGGTCACGGCCCGCCGGCAATTCCATCGACCCTTTCATGTCCGCGAAAAGAACCGTCACCTGCTTGCGCTCGCCTTCGAGCGCACCCTTTGACGCGAGAATCTTTTCGGCGAGTTGCCTGGGAGTGCAGGTTTGAGGTGAGTTCATTCTTTGTTCTCGAGCGCGGACTTTTTGTACTCCGTGCGCATCTCGGATTGCAAACGGCCGAGCCGGTAATGGCGCCAGTCGACGAATCTTCCGCACTCGGCCAGCACCGGGTGGACGGACTCGATCTTGCGCCAGATCTCCTGACAGATCAGGCGATAGTCCGGATGGCCTTGCGGCATCGTGCGCAGCTCGACGATGTGGAGCGCCTCCCGCAGATTCATCTTCATGTACCAGCGGACCCGGTACGCGAACGGCACCGCGTACTGGGCCTCGCGGGGCAGTTGCGGATAGATCCGTTCGTAGAGCTCCGCCGCGCGGCTCATGCACCGGTCGAATTCATCCTTGAATCCCGCCTCCTCGATCTCCGGCGGCGTATCGTAGCCGTGCGCCGTCGTGAAGTCCTGGCGCTCCTGGGTGAGGATGCGGTGGCGGTGCAGGTCGCGGTACAATCCAAGGTTCCCGAGAATGTCGAACGTGTAATAGACGTTCTCGAAGGCGCGGCCGAGCTTGTCGCGGCGGTGGCGCCGCCGCTCGAAGCAGTCCTTCAGGATCTGCCGGCGCTCCTCCGGGCTCATCCGCGCGGCTAGCTGGCGGAGCTGCTGCAGCGGCTGGCGCCCGTGGGGATAGAGGATGGCCGCAATGACCTTTTCCTCGGCGTTGCGATCGTAATCGACCAGCGACACCGCCTCTTTGGTTTCGGCCACGTCCGCTTCCCGTGTGGCCGCTTTCCTCGCCGCCGCAGCGGCCCCGGCGAGATACTCGTCGGCCCGGGCCCGCTTGACGAAGGACGGGATGAGCTGGTTGAGCTCGCCGTGCATCGCGACCGCCAATTCCCTGGCCTCGCTCAGGTCGTGCGAATAGAGCTTGGTGAGGAGATATTCGAACGCCTGCCCGACGCCGAACAGGCCGACGTTCGTGAGCGTCGCCGCCGGCAGGTAGCTCCGCAGGACGTCGCAGGCGTGAGCGCGCACCGTCGCCCGGTAAGCGTTCTCCGCCCAGCGCTTGAGCTTCTCCTCCTTGCAGGCATCGGCGTAGCTCAGAGGCGCGCCGGTCGCCGGATGGCGGACTTCCACCTGCTCGATCGGCAGCGACCGCGCGACGAATTCCAGCATCGGCCCCATCTGACGCGAGTAGGTGTCGAAGAGGAGATTCATGACCTCGAGGAAGACGTCGCGGTGCGGCGACGCCATGATCTTCGGCTCCCGGTAGAAGAGGTACCGGCCGTGCGAATCTTTCTGATCGAAGCGAACGTAGCGGGTCGACTTCTCCAGCGGTGCGATTCCGATGCGTGCATCCTCGAGGATCTTGGCCGCGACGTTCGACACATTCTCGCACGCGATATGGGCCGCGCCGAGCTGGGCCACCGAGTCGTCGCCGTACCCGATCAGCACCCGATCGTAGAAGGCCCGGGCTCTCTCGAGCGCGGCGCCGGCGCCGGAAGGCTCCCGTCCCAGCAGCTCGTTCAGCCCGAGCCTCGGATCGCCGAGGAATTCCTCGAGGAACGTCCGCCGCAGGCTCCTGGTCGACCGGCTGTAGCGCGAGAAAAGCGCGCCCGCCACCTCCTGCGGCAGCCTCAAACCGAAGACGGGCCGATCGAGATTGGTGAAAAACGGCGCCAGGATTTTTTCTTGTTCGAGGGTGAATTCGGATTTCATCGAGCTCCTTCGGCCAGTCGCGCGCTATTGTATTCGCTTCATGTCCGATGACAAGCCGAAACCCGACCCGCGTCTGTTCGCGCGGCGGCCCTGCTCACCCGCCGCTGGCGCCGCGGGCGATCACCAGCGCCGAGTTCTTGGAGCCGAAGCCGATGCAATTGCACAGCGAAAGCTCCGCTGCTTTCGGCCGCGCGCGGTTGGGGATGTAGTCGAGATCGCATTCGGGGTCGGGATCCTCGAGGTTGATCGTCGGCGGCAGCACGCCGTGGTTCATGGCGAGGATCGCCGCCGCAGCGCCCGCGGCGCCGGAGGCGCCCTGGGGATGGCCGATCATCGATTTCACCGAGCTCATCGGCACTTCGTAGGAGCGCCGCCCGAAGCAGCGCTTGATCGCCCTCGTCTCCGTCGCGTCGTTAAGCACCGTCGACGTGCCGTGCAGCGCGACGTAGCCGATCTCGTCCTTCGCCACGCCCGCGTCCTCGATCGCCAGCGCCATCGCCCGCGCCGGCTCGTCGCCGTCGGGGTGGAGCCGAACCCTGTGATAGGCGTCGCAGGTCGAGCCGTAGCCGAGAATCTCCGCGTAAATCGTCGCGCCGCGGGCCACGGCCCGCTCGCGTTCCTCCAGGACCATGATCCATGCGCCCTCGCCCAGCACGAAGCCGTTGCGCCGACGGTCGAAGGGGCGCGAGGCGCGCGCGGGCTGGTCGTTGTAGCCGGTCGCCACTACCCGCATGATGCAGAACCCCTGCATGAGCGACCGGGTAACCGGGGCATCGACGCCGCCGCTCAGCAGGTGATCGGCGAGGCCGAAGCGGATCAGGTTGAAGGCGTAACCGAGCGCGTCGGTGGAGCTGGTGCAGCCGGTCGAGATCACGTGGCTCGGCCCCCGCAGGTCGAACCGCATCGAGATCTCGCTCGACAACGTCCCGATGGTGGCGCTCGACACGTTGTAGGCGCTCACCTGCCGCAGCCGGTTCGAAAAATAGAGCCGATACTGTTCCTCGATGAAATCCGGCGCTCCGCCTCCGCTCCCGAGAACCACACCCCAGGACCGCTTCTCCTCGAGCGTCAGCTCCTCGGGGCGGATGCCGGCCTGCCCCAGGGCTTCTTTTGCCGCCGCCAGGGCGAGCAAAGCCGCCCTGCCCACCCGGCCGCGATCCTTTTCGGGAACGTGGTTCGCGGCGCGAAAGTTCCTGACCTCGGCGGCGATCGTGCAGCAAAGGCCGTCGGCGTCGAACGAGGTGATCGCGTCGACGCCGGAGACACCCGAGCGAAGTGCGCCCCAGTAGGCGTCCGCTCCGATTCCGCAGGGGCTGACGACGCCGAGACCGGTCACGGCCACGCGGCGGCCCCTTTCTCGCGCCGGATTCATCTTGACTCTTCACCCGCGAAATTGTTTCATCGTGCTCAACATATCACCTGCCGGATACCCGGTTAAGCGGGCCGGAAAGGGTCAACGGCCGCGAGGCGCCGGAGGGAGCGATATGAACTTGATGGTGACCGGAGCAACGGGTTTCATCGGCTCCGTTCTGACGGACCGTCTTGCCTCCCGGGGCCACGCGTTGACGCTGCTCATGCGCTCCTCGCGCCAACAGCCCGTGCAGCCGGGCCGGCGCTGGATAACCTGGACCCCGGGCGCCGGCGGCGAGTGGGAGAGCCTTGTCGACGGGGCCGACGGAATCATCAATCTCGCCGGCGAACCGATTGCGGCCAGGCGCTGGACCAGAGCCCAAAAGCAAAAGATCCTCGCCAGTCGCGTCGAAACCACCGAGGCGATCGTCAGGGCGATCGACAAGGCGAAGAACAAGCCGGCGTTCCTGCTCAACGCGTCGGCGATCGGCTATTACGGCGACCGGGGCGACGAAACCATCACCGAACAATCCTCCCCGGGCGTTGGATTTCTCGCCGAGACGGCACGCAAATGGGAAGAAGCGGCGCGGAAAGCCGAGCCGATGGGGGTTCGGGTCGTCTACCTGCGCATCGGGATCGTGCTGGGGCGCGGCGGCGTGCTGGCAAAGATGCTGCCTCCGTTCAGATTCTTTCTTGGTGGTCCCCTGGGCACAGGGAAACAGTGGGTGTCCTGGATCCATATGGACGACCAGATCGACCTCATGATGTACGTGCTCGAACATCCCGAGGTCTCCGGCCCGGTGAACGCCACTGCGCCAAACCCGGTGACCATGAAAGATTTCTGCCGGACGCTCGCGAAGGTTTTGCACCGGCCTTGCTGGCTTCCTGTGCCGGCCTTGGTGCTCCGTCTGGCGCTCGGTGAGATGGCGGACGTGATTCTCACGGGTCAAAAGGTTTTACCCGCCGTAGCGCAAAAGCTGGGCTACCGTTTCCGGTACCCCCACTTGGAGGGCGCCCTGCGTGCCTGCCTTCCGTTCTGAAAGGTGCAAGGCGACAAAGGGCCGGCGGCGCCGGGGCGACCGTCGCGGCGCTTGCTCGGCCTCGCTTCCGGGCGTGAATCTGTTCGCGGCCGGGAAGGCGTTTCGCACGATAAGGGAACCGAAGCATTCCCGAGCATGGATTTTCGCAATCAGGTGATCCTGATTACCGGAGCCTCGAGCGGGATCGGCCGGCGTCTGGCCGAGGACCTCGCGGAGCGCGGCGCCGTCATCGCGGGCTGCGGTCGCTCGCCGGAGCGGCTTGCGTCGATGCTCGCCGCCGTGAAGGACCGAAGCCCCGCTTCGGCCGTTTTCCCGTGCGACGTGGGGCGCCGGGAAGAGGTCGAGCGCATGGCCGGCGAGGTCCTCGACCGCTTCGGCAGGATCGACGTCCTCGTCAACAACGCTGGCATCGGCATGCGCATGCCGTTCAGCGAGACGCCGTTGGAGACCATCGAGGAAATCATGCGGACCAATTACCTCGGAACGGTCTACTGCACACGCGCGGTACTCCCGTCGATGGTCGCTCGCGGCCGCGGCCACATCGTCAACATCTCCTCCGTCGCCGGCAAGATCGGCGCTCTCAACATGGCCGGTTACTGCGCCTCCAAATTCGCGGTCAACGGCCTGAGCGAGAGCCTCTGCCACGAGCTGCGGCCGCTCGGGATCTCCGTCTCCGTGATATGTCCGGGGCCGGTCCGGACCGTCTTCAACCGCGAATTCGCCGACGTACCGCCGCGGTCGCCTCCGGCGCTCGTGATCGGTGTAGAAGCGGTGTCGCGGGCGGTGATCGCGGCCCTGGAAACGCGAAAGCCCGAGCTTGTCCTGCCGCGCTGGCTCGCCGTCGCCTGCTGGCTCAAACGGATCGCGCCCAACCTCTTCCGCGTCGTCTATCACCGGCAATTCGGCCTTTACGCATCTCGCTCCCGGAGGTCGCCATGAAAACAGCGCTGCGTTGTCTGCTCTTCGTTCTTATCGCCGTTCTGCTCGCCGCGCCATGGGGGCGCGACACGGCTCGTGCCGAAAAGATCCGCGTGATTTACAGCGCCATCGGGAGCTCCCAGAGCCCCCTCTGGATCGCGACCGAGGCGGGCCTTTTCAGGAAGCACGGGCTGGACGTGGAGCTGCTCTATGTCGCGGGAGGCTCGCGCGCCGCGCAGGTGACCGTCGCCGGCGAGGCACCGGTCGCCATGTTCAACGGCGGCGCGGTCATCGGCGCCAACCTCGCCGGGGCGGAGCTGGTGAACATCGCAGCCGGAATGAACGTGCTGCCGTTTTTCCTGGTCGCGGGGCCGGAGGTAAGGCAGCTCGAAGATCTCAAAGGCAAAAAGGTCGCGATCACCCGCTTCGCCTCCGCCACCGATTTCGCCCTGCGCTTCGCGGCTGAGAAGTGGCCGGCCAGGCCCGACCGCGACTTCACCGTGTTTCAGCTGGGCGGGCAGCCCGAGATGATGGCGGCGCTCAAGAGCGGCGCCGTCCAGGCCGCGATGCTGAACGCCGAGTTCACGATCCTCGCCCGGCGCGAGGGTTACCGCGACCTGGCGGACGTGGCGGCGATGGGGCTTGCGTTTCCCGGTTCGGGACTCAACACCACCCGCTCCTTCATCCGCGGCCGGCGCGACACGGCGCTGCGCGTGCTGCGCGCCTACACCGAGGCGGTGTACTACGGCCGGACCCAGAAGAAACCGACCGTCGCCGTCCTGGCGAAGTATCTGAAGAACCCGGACGCTTCCTTTCTCGAGGCGGTGCGCGAGCTTTACCTGGAGCGCTATATTCCGAGGGTCCCCTATCCGTCGACCGAGGCGATGGCGCAGGCGCTCACCGACATCGCCGCCAAGGACCCGCGCGCCCGCGGGATGCGGCCGGAGCAGTTCATCGACTCGAGCTTGATGAGAGATCTCGAGCGGGAAGGCTTTCTCAAATTGCTCGTGCGCTGAGCCCGGTAGCCGGGCCCCTACCCGCCGACGCAGACCAGCCTGCGGGCGGCGTCCCGCGTCACGAGCCACGTCACGCTGCCGTGGCGCGGCCGCACCAGCGCCGCCGGAAGGTCAGGCGATCCTCTGCGGGCGCCCAGCACTCTTCCGACGATCTCCGCCTTGCTCGCTCCCTTCACGAGAAAGATCACGCGCGCCGCCCCGTTGATCACGGGCAGCGTGAGCGTGAGCCGGTGCGCGCCGGCGCTCTCCACGAACGTGGAGAGGACCCAGCGCTCGGCTTCGCGCAACGCGGCACTGCCGGGAAAGAGGGAGGCGATGTGACCATCCTCCCCCACTCCGAGGAAGATGAGATCGAACCGCGGCGGCTGGCCCGGCGGCGGCCGGAAAAATCCCCGTAGCTCGCGCTCGTATGCGGCGGCCGCTGCGGACGGCTCCTCTTCGCCCGCCATGCGGTGGACGTTCGCCGGCGGGACGGGGATTTTCGAGATCAACGACTCGCGCGCCGTGCGGTAGTTGCTTTGCGGGTGGTCCGGCGGGACGCATCGCTCGTCGCCCCAAAAGAGGTGAACCGAGCGCCATGCGATCCGCCCGCTCCCCTCCATCCCCAGGCGCGCATAAAACTCCGCCGGCGTCGTTCCTCCGGAAAGAGCGACCGCAAACCGGCCTGCGGCCGCGGCCGCCGCCCCGGCGAATCGCTCCGCGGCGCGACCGGCGAGATCGGCGGAGTCCTTGCAAACGACGATCTCCGGCTCAGCCATCGCGACGCCGGGCCGCGAAGTACGCCGCTCCCTGCAGCGCCGCGCGCTCGTTCATGATCACGTGAATCGGGACCGCCGCCAGCAGCTCCCGGTAGCGGCCCTTGTCCGCGAAGGCGCGGACGAACTCTCCCTCGCGCAGCCTGCGCTCGATCCTCGGGGCGATTCCCCCGCCGACGTAGACGCCGCCGAACGCCTTGGCCTTGAGCGCGAGATTGCCCGCCTCCGCTCCGTAGATCGAGATGAAGAGGTCCAGCGCCTGGACGCAGATCTCGGGCCCGCCCGAAAGCGCGGCTTGCGTGATTGCGACGCCGGGGTCTTCTCCAGCGGCAAGCCTGTCCGCGAACTCCGCGGGCTCCGGGCAGCGACCGCTGTCGCGCAGGAAACGATAAATGTTGAACAGTCCCGGGCCGGAGACCACCCGCTCGTAGCTCACGTGACCGAAACGCGCGGCGAGATAGCGCAGAAGCTCGATCTCGGTTTCGTTTCGCGGAGCGAAGTCGGCGTGCCCGCCTTCCGACGCGAGCGGATGGAGCTCCGCGCCGTCGTCGTAGAGGATCGCCTCGCCGAGGCCGGTGCCGGCGGCGATCAGCGCCCGGTTGGCCGGCCGCATCACCGGCCGGTCATTAAGGCACGCCAGATCCTCGGGCGCGAGCGTGAAAATTCCGTAGGCCGCCGCCTCGAGATCGTTGAGTAGCGTCACCGCGCGCAGCCCGAGCAATGACGCGATCTGCGCCGCATCGACGACCCATGGCAGGTTGGGCGTTTTCACCGTGCCCGCCACCACGGGACCCGCCACGCCGAAGCAGGCCGCCCGGAGCGCCGCGTCGTGGCCGGCGAGAAATTCCCGCAGGACGGCCTCGAGACCCGGGTAACGTGCGCTCGCGAACGTCGCTTCGGCTTCGATCCGCAGCCGGCGCCTCGACCCGGCGAAAAACGCGAGGTGGGTCTTGGTGCCGCCGATGTCGCCCGCGAGAATGAGTTTTTTCCGAGCCACGCCGATCATCCCCGGGCCGCGCCCGTGCCAAGCCCGGCCTGATCACGGCCGCCGCCAGCGCCGCCCGTCGCGCTCGATGAATTCATCCGCTTCCTTCGGCCCCCAGCTTCCGGCTTCGTAGTTGGGAAAATTTGCCGGCGGCGCGTTGTGCCAGGCCTCGATGACCGGGTCCACCAGCGACCAGGCAAGCTCCACCCAATCGTGCCTCGTAAAAAGAGTCGAATCGCCTTCGATGCAATCCTCGAGCAGCGTTTCGTACGCTTCCGGCGGAGCGCTGCCGAAGGATTGCTCGTATTTGAAATCGAGGCTGAGGGGCCTTACGCACAGGTCCGGTCCCGGCGGCTTGACCTCGAAGGTGAGGGAAATTCCCTCGTCGGGCTGGATTCGCAGCACCAGAACGTTGGGGCTCACCTCCTCGACGGCGCAGGCCCGAAACAACAGCAGCGGCGGCCGTTTGAACTGGATGGCGATTTCCGTGACGCGCCTGGCCAGGCGCTTGCCCGAACGCAGATAGAACGGCACGCCCTCCCAGCGCCAGTTGTCCACCAGCAGCTTGAGAACCGCGTAGGTCTCCGTCGTCGAGTCCCGGGCCACTCCCGCCTCCTCGCGATAGCCCGCGACCTCCCTCCCGGAGATGCTTCCCGGTCCGTATTGACCGCGCACGGCCCATCGCGTCACGTCCCGGGGCGCGATCGGCCGAACCGCGCGCAGCAGCTTGACCTTCTCGTCGCGCACGGCGTCGGCGGAAAAGCTTACGGGCGGCTCCATGGCGGTGAGACAGAGCAGCTGCAGCAGGTGATTTTGAAACATGTCCCTCACCACGCCCGCTCGATCGTAATAGCCGCCGCGATTCTCGACTCCGACCGCTTCCGCAGCGGTGATCTGCACGTGATCGACGTAGCGGCGGTTCCAGATCGGCTCGAAGACCGCGTTGGCGAAGCGGAAGACCATGATGTTCTGCACGGTCTCCTTGCCGAGGTAGTGATCGATGCGGTAAAGCTGGCGTTCGTCGAGCACTTCGTGCGCCCGGCGGTTGAGGTCGCGGGCGCTCGAGAGGTCGATCCCGAACGGCTTCTCGACGACCACACGGCTCCGGCAGTTCCCGTCGCTTTCGCGCGGCGCGAGCCCGGCCGCGGACATGCGCTCGAGAACGGTTCCATAGACCTCCGGCGGCGTGGCCAGATACAACACCCGGACCGGGAGAAGCCGGCTGCCGCGGTCGAAGCCGGCGACGAGCTCGGCAAGACGCCGGTATCCGTCGAACTCCTCGTAACCGCCTCTGACGTAATAGACGTTGGCCGCAAAGCGGTGCCAGGAGTTCTCGTCTCCCAGCCCGTTGCGCGAGAACCGTTCGACCGCCGCCCGCATCTTCTGGCGAAAGTCCTGATCGGCGAGCGGGCTTCGACCATAGCCCACTACGGCGAACCGTTCAGGGAGTCGCCGCTCCAGTGAGAGATTGTAGAGCGCCGGCACCAGCTTGCGCTGCGCGAGATCGCCCGAGGCGCCGAAGATGACGACGAGCGCCGCGTGCGGTCGCTTCCCCTGGCCGAAGGCGCTTCCGGCGTAGGCGTGGGGGTCGCTGACCATGGGCGCTACGTGGTCTTTACAGGATGGCCGCCGAATTCGCGCCGCAGCGCGGCAATCACCCTGGCCGCGAACGATTCGTCCTGCCGCGAGGCGAAACGGGCGAAGAGCGAATGCGCCAGCGCAGTGGCCGGGACGTTTCTCTCGATCGCTTCGATCACGGCCCAGCGACCCTCGCCCGTGTCCTCGACGTAGCCGCGGACCGAAGCGAGCTCCGGGTCCTTCTTGAACGCTTCCTCGGCCAGCTCGAGGAGCCACGAGCGGACCACTCCGCCATGATTCCAGAGACGCGCCATTTTCTGCAGATCGAAGGCGAACGGCGCGCTCTTGAGCAGCTCGAAGCCTTCTCCGTAGGCCTGGAGCAGCCCGTACTCGATCCCGTTGTGGACCATCTTGGCGAAATGACCGGCTCCATGCGGGCCGACGTGGGCCCATCCTTCCGGCGGCGCAAGCGTCCGAAGCGCCGGCTCCAGGCACGCCACCGCGTCCGCGTCGCCGCCGACCATCATGCAGTAACCGGCTTCGAGCCCCCGGATACCGCCGCTGGTTCCCGCGTCGACGAAGTAGATTCCCCGCGATTTCAGCCGCTCGGCGCGGCGGATCGAATCCTTGTAGTTCGAGTTGCCGCCGTCGACGAGAATGTCGCCGCCCGTCAGGTGGGGCAGGAGCTGCTCGATCGTAGCGTCGACCGGGTCACCCGCGGGAACCATCATCCAGACCGCGCGCGGCGCCGCGAGCTGCCTGATCAGGTCGGCGAGTGATCGTGCCCCCACGCCGCCTTTCTCGACGACCCGCTGAATGGCCTCGGGGCTTCGGTCGTACCCGACGACCCGGTGGCCGCCCCGCGCCAGTCGCTCGGTCATGTTGGCTCCCATGCGGCCCAATCCGATCATCCCGAGCTCCATGGCGGACCTCCTGACCGCACTGCTACGACGTCAGCGCCTCTGCGAGCCTTCTCAGCCCGCCGCGGGCATCGGCACCGAGATTCACACGCAGCACCCGGCGGCGGCGCTGCTTGAGCGCGCTGAAGTCACCCGCTGCCTGGGCCCGGATCAGCCGGCCGAAGCTGTAGCCGGTCTCGGGGATCGGCAGGTCGTCCGCCGGCTCGTCGATGATCTGCAGCACGAGCGCGGAGTTCGGGCCTCCCTTGTGGAGCTGGCCCGTCGAATGGAGGAAGCGCGGCCCATACCCCGACGTCGTAGCGAGACCCAAACGCTCCCGCAACGCCCGGCGGATCGCCTGAAGCGCCGCGTCGTGCTGCGGGTCCGGCTCGAGATAGGCCTGAAGAGCCACGTAGTCGCGCGCCTTCTTTTTTTCCATCCAGGCATGAAGCGCGGCGCGCAGCGCTGCGGGATCGTGGGCCGAAACCGCGTCTCCGGCACCGCCGCGGCCCTTTTTCTCCGTCGCCTGACCGATGGCCTTTTTGGCCAGATCCTTGGCGAGCTGCACATCGGGCTGGTTGAAGGGATGGACGCCGAGCACTGCTCCGGCCGAGGCGACGGCGACCTCCCAGCGGAAGAATTCCTGTCCGAGGTCGCTCTTGTCGGCCACGTCGATCCGGACCACCGGATGGCCGTTGGCCTCGAGCGCGGCCACGCGGCGGTCGGTCTCGTGGTTCTCGTCGCCTTCGCAGCGCAGGTAAATGAACAGGCGGTCATCGCCGTATCCGGTGGGGGAGTCGGCGGGCTCGTCGACCACCGGGATGATTCCCTTACGGTCCTTCCCCGTGCTCTCGGCGATCAATTGCTCGACCCAGACGGGAAATGCGGCGACCGACGGCGACGCGATGAAGGTCGCCTTGTCGCGCCGGGCCAGAGCCAGCTCGCCCAGAGCCGCGCCGAGCAGCAGCCCCGGGTTTTCCGGCTCGATCACGGCGGCGCCGCACGCTTCGGCCATCCGTTGCGCCCGGCGGAGCAGCTCTCCCGCATCCACCCCGATGAGCGCCGCCGGGACCAGCCCGAACTCCGAGAGCGCCGAATAGCGTCCCCCGACGTCCGGGGGCGCGGCGAAAACCGCCCGGAAACCGCGCTCCCGGGCGAGCGCTTCGAGCGGCGTCCCGGGATCGGTGATGGCAACGAAGCATCTGCCGGGACCGGCCTGCGCCTGCTTCGCGACGTTCCAGAAATAAAAAAACAACGACTCCGTTTCCGTGGTCGTGCCGGACTTGCTCGACACGAGGAAGAGCGTGCGGCCGGGATCGATCTTCGCTTCCACGGCTCTTACCGCCCGCGGATGCGTGCTGTCGAGCACGGTGAGCTGGGGATATCCCGACCGGCTGCCGAACGTCCTTCGAAACACTTCGGGCGCGAGACTGGAGCCCCCCATTCCCAGCAGGACGACGTCGCGGACGCCCTCGTCCTTCACGCCGGCCGCGAACGCTTCCAGCTCGGCAACCCGCCGGGCCATTGTCCGAGGCAGGTCGAGCCAGCCCAGTCGATCGGCGAGCTCCGGTTGCGGCTCCTCCGACCAGAGTGTGGGATCCTTGCTCCAGAGCCTCCTGGCGAATTGCCGGCGCTCCCAATCCCTGATCCGCCGCGTGACCGCGACCCGGTAGGCGCCGAGGTGAAGCTCCTGGCGCTCGGCCTCGTTGCCGATCATCGTTTGGCGCTTGCGGTCCAGCGCCGCCGTCATCTGATCGAACGAGGCGGCAAAGGCGGCCACGCCGTCGTGCTGCAGCCTCTCGGCGATGGCGTTGAGATCGATGCCCAGAGCCGCGAGCCGCCTGAGCGCCGCCGCCGCTTCGTCCAGGCTGTCCGTCACGGTCTCGCCCTCCACGCGGCCGTGATCCTTGAAGGCGCGCAGCGTCTCCAGCGGCATCGTGTTGACGGTATCGGGACCGATCAGGTTTTCGACGTAGAGGACGTCGGAGTACGCGGGATTCTTGGTGCTCGTGCTCGCCCAGAGCGGCCGCTGCACGCGCGCCCCGCGCCGGCGCAGAGCGACGAACCCCTCGCCGTGGAAGATCTCGCGAAAGCGGTGATAGACGATCTTGGAGTTCGCGATGGCGATCTTGCCGCGCAGCGCCTTCGCCGGATCGGTGCCGAGACTCTCCAGCGCCCGGTCCACCATCGTATCGACGCGGCTGACGAAAAACGAAGCTACCGAGGCGACCCTCGAAGGAGCGACGCAACGCTCCAGTCCCTTGATATAGGCGCGCGCCACCGCCTCGTAATGCCTCATCGAGAACATCAAGGTGACGTTGACGTTGACCCCTTCGGCGATCAGCTCCTCGATCGCGGGAATTCCCTCCGGCGTCGCCGGCACCTTGATCATGACATTGGGTCGGCCGACGGCCGCTTTCAAGCGCCTCGCCTCGGCGATCGTGGCGGCGGTGTCGTGCGCGAGATGCGGCGAGACCTCGAGGCTCACGTAGCCGTCGCCCCCGTCACTCTCGTCGTAGACCGAACGCAGCGCGTCGGCGGCCATGCGGATATCCTCGATCGCCATCAGCTCGTAGAGCTGGCTTGCCGGAACGTTGGGGTCGGCCTTCAACAGCTCGCGCAGGCTTTCGTCGTAATCGTGCCCGCCGGTGATCGCCTTCTCGAAAATGGTCGGGTTGCTGGTCAGGCCGCGAATCCCGTTCTCCTCCACCATCTCCTTGAGCTGTCCGGTGCGGACGAGCTTACGATCGATGTAGTCCAGCCACACGGACTGGCCCTGAGCGAGCAGCTGCTTCAACGGGTTCATGCTCTCTCCCCCGGCTTCGATCCGCCGTAGCGCCTTTCCAGATCCTTGATTTTCTCGATGCGCCGCCTGTGGCGCTCTTCACCGCAGAATTTCGCGCTGAGAAACTGGTCGACCAGCTCGCGTGCCAGCTCGACGCCGATGACGCGAGCCCCGAGGACCAGCACGTTCATGTCGTCGTGCTCCACCCCCTGGCGCGCCGCATACGTATTGTGGCAGAGGCCGGCGCGAATGCCCGGGATCTTGTTCGCCGCGACCGAGGCTCCGACGCCGCTCCCGCAGATGAGCACGCCGCGGTCCGCCTCGCCGCGCAGAATCGCCTTCGCGACGGCTTCGGCGAAATCGGGATAGTCGACCGGATCGTCGTTCCCGGTTCCGAGATCGATCACCTCGTGGCCCCGGTGGCGCAGGTAGTCCCGGATGACCTGTTTCAGATCGAACCCGGCATGATCCGCGGCGATGGCTACGCGCATCGATGAACCTCGCGCCCGGCCCGGGGGCGTCCGTCACCCGGGAATCGAATTCCCCGGCTTCGACATCCGGCCGCTACAAGCGCCTTTGTCACCGCCCGCCCTCCGGCGACTTTTCGAGCCGCTTCACAGCAGCGCCAGCGCCCGCTCGACGACCCGCTCGACGGTGAAACCGAACTTCTCCATCACGATCTGGCCGGGAGCGGATACCCCGAAGCGCTCCACGCCGAGCACGTCGCCGCGGTCCCCGACGTAGCGATGCCAGCCCATAGGGAGGCCGGCCTCGACCGCCAGGCGCGCGCGCAGCGCCGGCGGAAACACGGCGTTGCGGTAGTCTTGCGGCTGCTCGTCGAACAGCTCCCAGCTCGGCATCGAGACGACCCGCGTGCGGACGCCGCGCTCGGCAAGCTTCGACCTCGCCTGCAGGGCGAGCGCGACCTCCGAACCGGTGCCGATCAAAAGCAAGTCGGGGTTGCCTCCCGGCGCTTCGGCGATCACGTAGGCTCCGCGGCGGAGCTCTTCGGCCGGCGCCAGGCCCGTACGGTCGAGCGTCGGTACGTTCTGCCGGGACAGCACCAGGGCGACCGGCCGGTCGCGGGTTTCGATCGCGACCCGCCAGGCCGCGGCCGTCTCGTTCGCGTCGCACGGCCGGATCACCACCAGGCGGGGAATTGCGCGCAACGCCGCCAGTTGCTCGACCGGCTGGTGCGTCGGCCCGTCTTCGCCGACCCCGATGCTGTCGTGCGTGAAAACGTAAATCACTCCGAGCCCCATCAGCGCCGCGAGACGAATCGACGGTCTCAGGTAATCGGAAAAGATCAGGAAGGTCGAGCCGAACGGGATGATGCCGCCGTGAGCCGCCATCCCGTTGAGAGACGCTCCCATGGCGTGCTCGCGCACGCCGAAGTGAATGTTCCGCCCCGCGTAGCTCCAGCCCCCGCCGGCCGCCCCCTGGCCGTCGGTGAAAACCCGAGCCGGGCTCTGGAAATCTCCGAGGTTCTGCATCGCGGTGAAGGTCGACGGGTTGAGATCCGCTGAACCGCCGATCAGCGTCGGAATCCTCGGCGCGACGGCGTTCAAGACCTTCCCCGAAGCAGCGCGGGTCGCCAGCCCCTTGGGGTCCGGCGGAAAGGCGGGAATCGCCACGTCCCAGCCCGGCGGCAACTCGCCGCGAAGCGCGCGCTCCAGCTCGACCGCGAGATCGGGGAAACTCCTGGCGTAGTCCGAAAACCGCCCGCGCCATTCCTCCTCCGCCCGCTGCCCGCGCGGAACCGCCTCGCGAAAGCGCGCCAGCGCCTCCGCCGGGAGATGAAAGGCGGGTTCGAGCGGCCAGCCGAGCCTTTCCTTGGTGAGCCTGGTCTCCTTTTCCCCGAGAGGAGCGCCGTGCGCCTCGAAGCTGTCCTGCTTGCCGGGCGAGCCGTAGCCGATGTGCGTGCGCAGCAGGATCAGCGACGGGCGCGAGGTTTCCGCGCGCGCCTCCCGCAGCGCCCGATCGATCGCCTCCAGATCGTTGCCGTCGTCGACCGTCCGGGTGTGCCAGCCGTAGGCCTCGAATCGCTTCGCGCAGTCCTCGGTGAAGGTGAGATCCGTCGAGGCCGCCAGCGACACCCGGTTGTCGTCGTAGATGTAGATGAGCTTGCCGAGCTTCAAGTGGCCGGCGAGGCTCGCCGCCTCCGCGGCCACGCCTTCCATCAGATCGCCGTCGCTGACGATAGCGTAGGTGAAATGATTGATCACCTCGTGTCCCGGCCGGTTGTAGCGCGCGGCCAGGAACGCTTCGGCAATCGCCATGCCGACCCCGTTGCCGAACCCCTGCCCGAGCGGGCCGGTCGTGGTCTCGACGCCGGGAGTGGCTTCGCGCTCGGGATGGCCGGGCGTTTTGCTCTCCCACTGGCGGAACTGCTTGATGTCGTCGAGCGAGAGATCGTACCCGGTGAGATGGAGCATGCTGTAGAGCAACATGGAGGCGTGGCCGGCGGAAAGCACGAAGCGGTCGCGGTCCGGCCACGCGGGATTTTTCGGGTTGTGCTTGAGGAAGCGAGTCCACAGCACATACGCGGCGGCCGCAAGCCCCATCGGCGCGCCAGGGTGGCCGGATCTCGCCTTTTCCACGGCGTCCACGCAAAGCATCCGTATCGCGTTGACGCACAGCTCGTCGACTGACTCGCGCATGGGTTCTCCTTGCCGCCCTCGAGGAAAATCGACCCGGGTGACGGACAGACCAGTTTGAGAGCCGGCAGGGTTGCAGCCGATCGCGACCTTCGTCGGCATGTGGGATCGCCTCCGGTCGCCTCTCGAACTACAGTCTGCCTTTCCGCTTCAAGGCATGCAACAGATTTGACGTGTTTTTCATGACGCCAGCGTCGGGAAGCGAGGCCAGGCCGCGGAGGTCCTCCGCGGTGTCGATGTCGTACCAGAAAGGCAGGAGCCCCCAGGAAATTCCCGCGGTTTCCAGCCTCTCCAGCGTCCGGGCGAGCACGTCGGAGCGGCTCCAGGCGATCCCCTCGAAAATCCCGGGAACTTCCCGTTTCATTCCTACGAGATAGTAGCCGCCGTCGGTGCTGGGCCCGAGAACGACGTCGATCGCCGGCCGCTCGAGGAGCGCGTAGGCCCGCTCCAGGAACTCCAGGGGGACCGGCGGCAGGTCCGCGCCGATCAGCACCACGCGCTCGAACCCCCGGCGCAGGAGCCGCTCGAACGCGAACCGCATGCGCTCACCCAGGCCGTTTCCGCGTTGCGCGAAGCTCGAAAAGCCCGGGGGAACGAAGCTGCGGACGAACTCCTCGGGCGACGACGGCGCGCTGAAGTTGACGAACAGGCGCGCCGTGGAGAACCGTCCGATGTTCTCCAGCTGATCGCGAAGCAGAGCACCCGCGACGGCCGCCGCTTCCTCGGCCGACAGCGGCGGCACGAGCCGGGTCTTGCTGCAGCCCGGCTCCGGCGCCTTGCTCATCAACACCAGAGCGTTAGCGGACGTCCTCATAGTAACGCTTGAGGCGGAACGGGGAAGAACCCGACAGGTAGAGCAACTTCAATGCCCACATCTTCACGATCGTCCGCCACACCCCTTCCCGCTCCCAGCGGCGGGCCGACGTGATCACGCGGCTTTTCAGGCAGGCGATCCGCCCGGTCCGTTTGAGCGCGCGCGAAAACGCGATGTCTTCCATGAGCGGATAGTCCGGATAGCCTCCGAGCGCGGCGAACACCTCGCGCCGGACGAAGATGGCCTGGTCGCCGGTGCTCACCCGAGTCAGGCGCGACCGCCAGCTGATCATGGCTCCGATAAGCTTCATGAGAAAACCGCTCGCATCCAGCCGGATATCGAAACGCCCGCCCGCCACCGTCGGGTCGCTCATGGCACGGTGGATATCGGCGGCGGCGGTCTCCGGTAGCCGCGTGTCGGCGTGGAGGAACAGCAGGACGTCGCCGGTTGCCCGGCGCGCCCCTTCGTTCATCTGCGCCCCCCGGCCGCGCCGGGAGCCCACCGGCTCGATCCCGTGCTGCCTGCAGATCCGCCGGGTGCCGTCCTCGCTTCCGCCGTCCACGACGATCAGCTCGTGAAAACCCCGCCCCTTGAGGTCATCGATGGTCGTGCCGATCGTCGCCGCCTCGTTCAGGACCGGAACGATCACCGAAACGCGCATGTGCGGCTCCCTCGCGAACGTTCTCGTGCTCTTCGTGTCCTGCGCGGCAAAGCCCACCGTCGGGATGTTTCCGCTCTCAGAGCCTCCATTGAAGCCACGTCGTTAACACCTTTTTCATCACCGGCGTGAGCCTGGTACGCATGTAGGCATCGCCGATCTTGCGCAGTGCCTCGGCCTGCGTCGGATAGGGGTGAAGGGTCGAAGATAGCGTTCCAACCTTTTGCCTTGCGACCATCGCCAGCGTCAGCTCGCTGATCATCTCCCCGGCGCGCCGGGCCACGATCGTTCCTCCGAGGATTTTCCCGGTCTTCCTGTCGTAGTGGACCCGGGCGAAGCCCTCGTCCTCCCCGTCGAGAACCGCTCGGTCGACGAGGTTGAGCGGCTGCGTGATCGTGGCGACGTCGAATCCCGCTTCCCGAGCGTCTCTCTCATAATAGCCCACATGGGCCACTTCCGGGTCGGTATAGGTACACCACGGGATGATAAGACGGCTGACCTTGCGCCGGGCGGAGAAGAGCGCGTTGGCGATCACGATTCGCGCCATTGCGTCGGCGGCGTGGGTAAACTTGTATCTGGAGCAGACATCGCCCGCCGCATAGATTCGCGGATTCGCCGTCCGCAGCCGATCGTCGACCTCGACGCCGTGCTGCGTGTACTTCACTCCGGCCTCCTCCAGTCCCAAGCCTTCGAGGTTCGGCGTACGACCGCCCCCGACCACGATGGCGTCCGCCCACAGATCGTGGCGCTTCCCGTGCGAGTCAACCGTCAGGCATTTGCCGCCCCGTTCCGCCTGGCTGACTCTCAACTCTTTGCTGCAGCACACGAGCCGCACGCCGTCGCGGTCGACCATGGACCTGCGGACCACCTCGGCGGCATCCGGGTCTTCGTTTGGCAAAACCCCGTGCAGGGCCTCGATCAAATACACTTGACTGCCGAAACGGGCAAAGGATTGCGCCAGCTCGCAGCCGATCGGTCCCGCGCCGATCACGGCGATGCGACGCGGCAGCTCGGTCAAGGTAAAGACGGTTTCGTTGGTGTAGTAGCCGGCTTGGGCCAGTCCGGGAATCGGGAGCTCGGCCGCTCTGGCGCCGGTGGCAATGACGGCTCGATCAAACTCCAATCGCCGGCCGTCGATTTCCACCGCCGACGGCCCCACGAACCGGCCGTGACCGATGTAGACGTCGACCCCCGCCGCCCGAAGCCGCTCGGCGGAGTCATGGGCGCTGATGTCGGCCCGCAGCCGGCGCATCCTTTCCATCGCGGCGGCAAAAGCGATTCCGGGCTCGCAGGACAGCTCGACCCCGAACAGTTTTCCGTTGCGTGCGTCGTACGCGGCTCGCGCCGCACGGACCAGCCCCTTGGAAGGCACACAGCCGACGTTCAGACAGTCTCCGCCCAGGAGATTACGCTCGATCAGCGCGACCCTGGCGCCCAGGCCGGCGGCCCCGGCAGCGCTCACCAGTCCCGCGGTCCCCCCGCCCACCACGACCAGATTGTATTTCCCGGGCGGTACCGGATTCACCCAGCGCGGCGGACGGCAATTTTGAATCAGCCGCCGGTCGTGCGGATCGTCGACGAGCATCATGTCCTCGACGGCGGCGGGTTTGTGATTCGGATTGAGGCGCGTCCCTCCCGGGCTGGCGTCGCCCGGAGCCGGCTCCGCTTCGCGCAGCGCCTGGCGCGCCTTTCGCGTGACCGTTGCCACCACGGCCGCGGTCGCCAGCAAGCCGATGTACTTCAGAACCTGCTGATAAAAGCCTGCCGCGGGATCGATCTCCCCGGCGATCGCGTCCCGTGCGGCGGCGCCGATATAAACGAAAAGAAAAGTCGCCGGCAGCATACCGATCAGGTTCGCGAGGGCGTACGCTCCCGTGCGCACCGCCGTCAGTCCCAAAAAATAGTTCAGCAGGACGAACGGAAACACCGGGCTCAGGCGCGCGAGCAGGACCATCTTGAACCCTTGCTTTCCGATCGCGCGGTCGAGCGAGCGAAATTTCGGATTTCCGTCAGCCCACCGGGCGACTTTCTCGCGCAGCAGCGTTCGCGCGAGGAGAAAGGAGCAGAGAGCGCCCAGATTGGCTCCGGCGACCACGACCGCCAGGCCGGTCTTCAGCCCGAATAGAGCGCCGGAGCCGACGGTAATCGCGCTCCCCGGTATGAAAAGAACCGTGCACAGGATGTAGGCCAGGGCCACCACGACAGGTCCGAGCGCTCCGAGCGACCGCACATGGTTTTCGAGCTGGACGAACCAGTCCCGGACCGGAAGGGACAGCAGTCCCGCGATCGACGCGCTCAGGAAAGCGATGAAGAAAACGACCCTCGCGGTCCTCATGGCTCCATCGGCTCAAGCGCTCGCTGCACGATCGCTCGCGGTCGGCTCGATACCTCCGGCAGAGCCCGCCGCCGTCTAGGGCACCAGCGCGCCGCCGCAGCTGCTCCCCGAGCCGGCCGTGCAGGCGTAGCAGTGATTACCCACCGTGATCGGCCGGCCGACGACGTCGGCTTCGGCCAGCGAGGAAATGTGAAGCGGCCGTCCGTCCGCGGCGCGAAGCGGAAGGCCGAGCATTTGATTGAAGTCGCAATCGTAGATCCAGCCCTCCCATCCCACGCTGATGAGGCTGCGGCACATCACCTGTTCCAGGGTTTCCGGGTTGAAATTTGCTGCGAGCAGCCGGACGTAGCCCTCGTATTCGCCGCGGAGCCTCAGATGCGTCTCGTAGCGTGTGATCGGCATGTTGGCGAGGCAGTACAGCCGGTTGAACTCGATGCCGAAGTTTCGGGACAGCTCCCGTTTGTAGTCCTTTTCCAGCTCGTCCTGGCGCGGCGGAAGATGGGGCCCGACGGGATTGTAAACCAGGTTGAGAACCAGCCCGGAGCCCGGCAGACCGTAGCCGAGCCGGTTGAGCAACTTGAGCGCCTGTATACTGAGCTCGAAGGTTCCTTTCCCCCTTTGCTTGTCGACGTTCGCCTCGGAATAGCACGGAAGCGAGCAGATCAGCTCCACCCGCTGCCGCTTGAAGAATTCGGGCAGGTACTCTTTTCCCGGCTCGAAGATCACCGTAAGGTTGCAGCGGTCGATGACGTGACGGTCGAGGCTCCGGGCCGACTCCACGAGGTAGTCGAAATTCTCGTTCAGCTCCGGAGCGCCTCCGGTGATATCGAGCGTCTGAACGCGGCTGACCGCCAGAAACCGCAGCACCGCGTCCACGGTCTTTCGGTCCATCGTTTCCTTTCGCGCGGGGCTCGATTCGACGTGGCAATGGACGCAGGCGAGATTGCAGAGCCGCCCCATGTTCACTTGCAGCACCTCGAACCGGTGCCGCGCCAGGCAGCGGTGACTCAGACGAAGCTTTTCGACAAACGGTTGCATGGCGCTGAGCGCTCGGTATCAGCCCCTCACCCGAAAAAGCTCGCGCTTCGCACGATCGTCTCCCAGGTGCGTCAAAGCGCTTACGTGCAACAGTTCGATTGCGGGCCGCAAAGGCTTCCGGCGAACTTGGTGACCTTGTAGTCCAATCCCTTCGTTTCCCGCGGATCGCGTCGGCGGTCGCGAGAGCAGTCGAACGTGGCGGCCTGCTCCCGCGGCACCTCCAGCCGCGGCGGCACGAGGATGAACTGGCCTTCGTACGGCGGCCGGGAGTAGAGCTCGTAGGTCTTTTCGCACACCGCGATCCGCGTGCCTCGCGGCAGCACGTGACCGTCGTCGTCGACGACCTGTTTCCACGGACCACGATAGATCACGGCCTGGTTTCGCTCGATGCAAGGACCCTCCTTGCCCTTGTGCGCGCTCACGGTGATCGAGCGGAACTCGATGCCCTCCACCGTGCGGTAGGGTTGGCTGCCGAGCTCCTCGACGCGGATGCCGTAAAAGCCCGCTTCCTCGAACGCACGCAGGAAATCCTCCTCCACCAGCGCCCCGGAGACGCAACCGCTCCAGAGCTCGGCGTCGCCCATCATTTCGGGCGGCACCGGCTCGTCGCTCACGATATCCGAAATGACCGCCCGGCCGCCTCGGCGGAGCACGCGGTACATCTCGGCGAAGAGCCGTTTCTTGTCCTCCGGACGGACCAGGTTGAGCACACAGTTGGAGACCACCAGGTCGATCGAGTCGTCGGACACGAGGGGCTGCTCGCGGCGGATCCTGGCCTCGTACTCCTCCAGGCGCGCCAGGTCCTCCACGCTGCGGACCGGGTGGGATGCGAGGTATCGGTCGACCAGCTCCAGATCGGTCCTCAGATCCTGGATTCTGGCGCGCCGAAACTCGACGTTGTGGTACCCCAGCCGATCGCCCACGTCCCTTCGGTATTTGCGCGCCAGCTCCAGCATGGCCGGATTGAAGTCGACCCCGATCACCTTCCCCGCGGGGCCGACGATCCGGGCGAGGATGTAGCAGGCTTTGCCGCTGCCCGAGCCGAGATCCAGCACCGTCTCTCCCGCCCGCGCGTAGCGCGACGGATTGCCGCAGCCGTAGTCTTTCGCGAGGATTTCCTCGGGGATGAACTCGAGCAGCGCCGGGTCGTAATCGACCGGAACACACAGGCCGGCCTCCCCGTCGCGGGCCGCCCGAGCATAGCGCTGCAGCACCGCCGCTTCGTGGTCGAAAAGCTCGCTTGCGCCCAGCCCGTTTTTGCCGTGAACTTCCATGACCGCCGCCTTTCAGTATGGTTCGTTACCGGTTATTGGATGCCGCGGGGCCCGGGCGGGATGCATTCAAGCGACCGGCAGGAGCTCCCGCCCGTCGCCCCCAGCTGCACGCCTGTATACCGGCTTACTCGCGCATCATCAACGCGCTCCGGGTCGACAGCCGCGCGTCAGGCCGGCAGCCCGTCGGCCGCCTGCAGCAGATAAGCCCGGATGAAGGGATCGATATCGCCGTCGAGGACCCCGTCGGCGTTGCCGATTTCCACCCCCGTGCGGTGATCCTTCACCATGCGATAGGGGTGCAATACGTAGGAGCGGATCTGGCTGCCCCAGGCGATATCCTTCTTGGTCTTGTGGAAGGTCTCCATCTTTTCCCGCTGCTTTTCGAGCTCGAGCTCGTAGAGGCGGGAACGGAGTATCTTCATCGCCATCGCCCGATTCTTGTGCTGCGACCGCTCGTTCTGGCAGGCAACCACGATCCCCGTGGGAAGGTGCGTGATGCGGACCGCCGAGTCGGTCTTGTTGACGTGCTGCCCTCCGGCGCCGCTCGAACGATAGGTGTCGATGCGCAGGTCGGCCTCGTTGATCTCGACCTTGATCGTGTCGTCGACCTCAGGATAGACAAACACCGAGGCGAACGAGGTGTGGCGCCGGGAGTTGGCGTCAAACGGCGAGATCCGCACCAGCCGGTGAATCCCCGCTTCGGCCTTGAGGTACCCGTAGGCGTAATCGCCCTCGACCCTGAAGGTCACGCTTTTCACGCCCGCTTCCTCGCCGGGCTGATATTCGAGAATTTCCTTCCGGTAGCCGTGCCGGTCCGCCCAGCGCAGATACATGCGCAGCAGCATTTCGGCCCAGTCTTGAGCCTCGGTGCCGCCGGCTCCCGGATGCAGTTCCACGATGGCGTTTCTGCGATCGTCGGGCCCGCCGAGTATCTGGGACAGCTCGGTCTCGGCCATGCCCTTGCCGACCTCCTGGACCTTGGCCGCCGCTTCGGCGAGCGCCTCCTCGCTTTTCTCTTCCCTGGCGACCTCCAGGAAAAACCGTGCCTCCTCCAGGCCCGCCCGGTGCCTTTCCCAGGCCTGGATCAGGTCCTTCAGCGAAGCCTGTTCTTTGAGGATGGCCTGGGCTTTTTCGCCGTCACTCCAGAAATCGGGTTTCGAGGTGAGCTGCTCGAGCTCGGCTACTCGCTTCCGCTTGCCGTCGACGTCAAAGACGCCTCCGCAGGAGCTCGAGCCGTTCCTCCAGGCGGGTCAACTGTTCTCTGGTCTCTTCCAACATAAAACCTGCGAAATAATTATACCTTTAAAACCCGCGACTCACAAAGCTCGCGGTAGAGCTTCCTTTCCAGCCGGCGCATCGCCCGTGCTTCCCGCGGCGAGCGCTCGTGGTCGTATCCGACGAGGTGCAGGATGCCGTGGATCAGCAAGGTCGCCATCTCTTCCGCGAGCGATCGGCCGCGCTCGCGTGCCTGCTCGCGGGCCTTCGGTACGGAAATGACGACGTCGCCCAGAAGTTCGCAGCCCGGCGCCCGCTCCTCGAGCGGAAAAGCGAGGACATCCGTCGGACGATCCTGGCCGCGGTAGCGCGCGTTGAGTCTGCGGATCTCGGGGTTTCCGACCAGCGCTATGCTCAGCTCGGAGCGCTCCCGGCCCAGGAGCTCGAGGACGCGGCGCCCGACCGCAACCAGGGCCCGCCGTGAAACGCCTCTGGTGCTCGTGCGGCAAACTACATCGACGCCCATTGTGGCTCCTGCTTTAATACAAAAGGCCGTCCTCTCTCGGCGCGCGCGCTCGTCCCGCAACAGAAATCAAAAAATGCACGGTTTTGCCGTTAGTTACAAGCCGGAGGATATTTGACTTGAGATGATTGTTCTGCTAGGAGACAAAAAACGGTCAGGAGGAGCCGATGACGTACGTTATTGCCGAGCCCTGCATCAATGTCAAAGATACCGCCTGCGTCGACGTCTGTCCGGTCGACTGCATCCATCCCACCAAGAACGAAGCCGAGGAGTTCGCCAAGGAGCAACAGCTTTACATCGATCCGGAAGAATGTATCGATTGCGGCGCGTGCGAGCCTGTTTGCCCGGTAGAGGCGATTTTCGAGGAAGCTGCCCTGCCGGACAAATGGAAGCATTTCACGCAGATCAACGCCGACTGGTACAAGAAAAGAAAAGGCTAACGGCCGGCCGTTTCTTCGCTCCCCATCACGAGAGGCCGGGATTTGTTCCCCGGCCTTTTTCTTTTTGACGGCGCGTCTTCGAGCGGCGCCTCGATCCTCCTTCCTTGACTCGGCGCGGGGCTCTGATATAGGCAGGCTGTTCGCGAGCGTTCGCGAACGGAGACGCGCGCATGGTCCTCGTGCTCAAGAACGAACAGATGGAGGATCTTCTCCCGATGGCGGAGGAGATCGAGGCCATCGAGCAAGCCTTCCGCGAGCTGGGAGAGGGGAAGGCGATGAACGCCCCGCGGGCGCGCTTGCGGACGCCCTGGAAGGAGGAAGGCGGGCAGTACTATTTCAACAATATCATGGGGCTCGTCCCGGGGCTGAAGTCGATGGCCCTGCGGATCGACTCCAGTTTCTCCAAAGAGATTCAGGTCGGCGGCGGCCGGCGGCGCGTCTATCCCGGTGATTTCGTCGGTCTCGTGATGCTCTTCGACATGGATACGTGCGAGCTGCTCGCCGTCATGGACGACCACCACATCTCCACCATGCGCGTCGGCGCGACGAGCGCTGTCGCGGGCAAATATCTCGCCCGCAAGGATGCCTCCGTGATGGGGCTTCTCGGCGCCGGCGAGCAGGCCAGAACCCAGCTCACCGCCCACGCCGTGGTGCGCCCGCTGCGGAAAGTGAAGGTCTACAGTCCGACACGGGAGAACCGGGAACGCTTTGCCCGGACCATGAGTGAGCGGACCGGCATCGACGTCGTGGCGGTTGCCTCGGCGGAGGAGGCCGTCCGGGGGAGCGACATCGTTACTGCGGCGACCAACACGGTGGATCCGGTGATTCTGGGCAAATGGGTGGAACCCGGGATGCACCTGAACAGCATCGTCGGCGGCGACGGCTTCCTGCCGCGGAAAGAGCTCGACGACGAGGCGGTCATGAAGGCCGACCTCATCGTCGTCGGCTACAAGCCGCAGATCTTCCTCGACAAGCAGGCCGAACTTCACGACCGGCTCGAGCGCGGCCTCGTCAAGGCCGACGACCTCCACGAGCTCGCCGATCTGCTCGTCGGCAAGTGTCGCGGGCGCAGAGACGACCGGGAAATCACCTTCTTCAAGAACAACACCGGCATGGGAATTCAGTTCGCCGCCACGGCGCGAAAGATGTACGAGAAGGCCAGGGAGAAAGGAATCGGCACGGAGCTGCCGTCGGACTTGTTCATGACCCGGCGCGGGGACAGGGTCTATTCCCCGTGACGGCCGTTGAACCCAGCGCCACAGGAGGTGCCTCATGCGCGAGTGGGAAGCTTTTTTTCCCGAGCAAGAGCGAAAGATCTACGAGAAGGCCGGCTATAAAGGGAAGCAGCCCTTCGGAGTCAATCCGGCGCTCCTGATCATCGACGTCATCATCGGCTTCACCGGCACCAGGCCGATGCCGGTCATGGAGGCCATCGAGGAGTTCCCGACGAGCTGCGGCGAGGCGGCGTGGCAGGCCTTGCCGAAGATCCGCGAGCTGCTCCACGCCTGTCGCGGCGCCGGCGTGCCGGTCGTCTATTCCACGAGCGATCCCGACTTCAAGGCCGCCTTCGGCAACGCCACCAAGCGGGGCGTCGACAGGACCGACTTCGAGCGACGGGCGATGGAGTTCCCCGAGATGATCAGGCCGCGCGACGGTGAGTTCATCGTCCGCAAGGCGCGGGCCAGCGCTTTCTTCGGCACCCACCTGATCACTTATCTCGTGCGCAAGAACGTCGACTGCCTGCTCGTGACCGGCACCAGCACCTGCGGCTGCGTGCGCGGCACCGTGCTCGACGGCTA
Organism: Candidatus Zixiibacteriota bacterium; assembly: GCA_035574315.1. Classification (NCBI taxonomy): domain Bacteria; kingdom Pseudomonadati; phylum Candidatus Zixiibacteriota; species Candidatus Zixiibacteriota bacterium. The sequence continues at coordinate 23,415 of DATLYW010000052.1, read as the reverse complement.
TTCGTTCGGCTATCCGGTCTTCGTCGTCGAGGAGTGCGTCTTCGACCGCTCCCGGACCTCGCACCTGGTCAATCTCTTCGAGATGAACGCGAAGTACGCCTCGGTCATTCAGCTCGCCGAAGCCCTGGACTACGTTCACCGGCTCGAGCGAACGGAAGGCCGGCGAGCGGTCGCCGGGTGAGAAAGCGATACTCCGCGCCCGGACGATCCCGCAGGGAACGGAAGAGGTGATCATGGCGACCGAAGCTCCCTTTCCCGAAGAGGAATACCAGGAACGCTACCGGCGGGCGCAGGCGCTGATGGCGCGCGACGGGCTCGACGCGCTGGTGATCTCGGAGAAGAACAACTACTGGTATTTCACCGGGCTCATCACTTACCAGCTCGACCACATCCAGCGACCTCAGATCTGCATTCTCCCAAAATCCGGCAAGCCGCTGCTGCTCGTGTACGGCAACGACAAGGCGAAAGCGAGAGCGCTGCCCTGGGTCGGGGAGGTGCGCTCGTACACCGACGTTCCCTTTCCCCAGGCGATGATCGCGGCCTGCATCCTCGAGATGGGCCTCGGCGAGTCCAGGCTGGGGTTCGAGCTGGGCGACGATCAGCGGCTCGGGTTCCCGGTCAATTATCTCTCCCGGCTGGCCGAAGCTTTGCCGAAGGCCGAGATCGAGGACGGAACTGCGGCGCTGACGGAGATGCGCCTGACCAAGAGCGCCCGTGAAATCGAGCTCATGCGCAAGGCGTGCGCGATCTCGGTCAAAGCCTACGAGCGCTGTCTGCCGCAGCTCAGGCCCGGGATCACCCGCCGCGAGGTGGCGGAGCGTCTGTACATCGCCATGATCCAGGAGGGGGCGCACCCGCGCCATCCGGGGTTTCTGATGCTCAACGCCTCGACGCGCTACGACGACCGGCGCTACGATCGGGGCGATCGTATGATCGCCGACTTCGGGGCCTGCTACGAAGGGTACTACGGGGACGTGACGCGCATGGCGATCTTCGGCCGGCCGACCGAAGAGCACAAGAAGGACCACGAGACCGCCTGCGACGTGATCGAGCTGTGCTTCGAGTCGATGCGGCCCGGAACGCCCGTCGCTGAAGTATCCCGGATCGCCAATCGGGAGCTGGTCAAGCGCGGTTATCAGGCGGTCGAGAGCCCGAAGCGGATCGGCCACGGAATCGGCATGTCGCGCGCCGAGCCGCCGTCGCTCAACGAAGTGGAAAAGCAGCTCTACCGCCCGGGTATGGTTCTGGCGCTGGAGCCCAAGGTGCGCTCGGAGAAAAGCGCGGTTCACCTCGAGGAGGACGTGTTGATCACCGAGAACGGTCCGGAATTCCTGACCGGCGGCTGCCGGCGCCTGGACATCATCGACTGACGACCGCGCAGGTGTCACTGTGGCTCTGCCGGACCCGACACAAAAAGGAATTCTCTATCTCTCCAACGGCGACGTCGAGAAGGTCCTCGACCTCGGCCGCGCCATCGAGATCACGGAACGGGCCTTGCGCGACCACAGCGAGGGCCGTGTGACCTGGTCGTCTCCCGAGGATCTCGCGATCAGGCCGCACGAAGGCTGGCAGTCGTGGGTGACCGGCTGCGCGCTTTCGACGTCACCCGTGGCCGGCTTTCGCATCCGTTCCATCAAGGCCGCGGGCGGCAGCCGCGACCCTGGCCGCCCGCCTCGCGCCCCGCGGCGAATCCTGGTTCTGGCCGACCGCGACGGGGGCGAGATCCTCGCAATCATGGACGAGGACTGGTGTCACGCCGTACGGACGGCCGCCGCCGCGGCCGTGGCGCTGCGCCTGCTCGCGCGCAGGGAAGCCCGAGTGATGGCGATGCTGGGCGCCGGCGACACCGCCCGCGCCGTGGCGCCGGTAATGGCGCGGGTTTTCCCGCTGCAAGAGATCCGCGTGACCTCGCGCACCCCCCGATCGCGCGCCCTCTACGCAGAGGAGATCGGCCGGCGCTACGGGCTCTGCGTCCGCGCGGTCGAATCGACGGAAGAGGCGCTTACAGGAGCGGACCTGGTCGTTTCGGCGACGACCGCCACCGCCCCGTTCGTCAAGGACCGCTGGCTCGGCGCGGGAATAACGGTTTACTCGATCGGTAAGAACCAGGAGATGGAGAGCGAATTTTACAGGAACGCCGACAAGTTTCTCGTCGACAGCTGGGCGCACTGCAGGAACAAATCCGACCTGCAACGCATGCTGCGTGAAGACTACCTCAGCGAAAACAACCTCTATGCCGAGCTGCCCGACGTGCTTGCGGGGAAAAAACCGGGGCGCGAGTCCGATCGCGAGCGAATCTTCGTCCGCGCCATCGGCCTGGTCAACCAGGACATCGCCCTGGCGGACCACATCTACCGCCGCGCGCTCGAAACGGGAGTCGGCACGCGACTCCCCTACTGACCCGAAGGAGGCAGGGAGCCACCCGTGGCCCGGCACGGCGGACGTCGCGCGGCCGCTGGCGACTGTTGTATTCGTGCTTCCCGGGTGTGCTAGATTAGAGATCCCATGACGACCGAGCATACGGCGATCGGACTGATCGGAGCACCCGTGCGGCGCGTCGAGGACGCCGCGCTGATCACCGGCAAGGGATGCTTTGTCGAGGACATCAAGCTGCCCGGCATGCTTCACCTCGCCTTCGCCAGAAGCCCCTACCCCCACGCGAGGATCACCTCGATCGACACCAGCGCGGCCGGAGCCATTCCCGGTGTGCTGGCGGTGGTGACCGGCGACGACCTTCCCGCGCACCTCCACATCCCCGTGGCACCGATGGTTCCCGGAATGAAGGTGCCGCCGAATCCCCTGCTGGCCCGGGGAGCCGTGCACGCGGTTGGGACGCCGATTGCGGCGGTGGTCGCCGAGAGTCGCGCCGCGGCCGAGGACGCGGCGGGCGCCGTGGCGGTCGAATACGATCCGCTGCCCGCCGTCGTGAGCGCCGAAAAGGCGCTCGAGCCCGGTGCGCCGCTCGCGCGCGAGGAGCTGGACAGCAACGTGTGTTACGTCGCGACCAAGAAGGGCGGCGACGTCGAGCGAGCCTTTGCCGAGGCCGAGCACGTCGTGCGAATGCGCATCGCCAGCCCGCGCCTGGTGGCGCTCGCGCTGGAGCCCCGCGGGGTGGTGGCGAGACCCGAACCGACCGGGGATCTGACGGTCTGGCTTTCGACCCAGAGCCCGCACCGCGTCCGCCCCGATCTCGCCGCCGCGATCGGCTTTCCCGAGCACCGCATTCGCATCGTCGCGCCCGACGTCGGCGGCGGATTCGGCAGCAAGGGGCTGCTCTACCGGGAGGACGCTCTCGCCTGCCATCTCGCTCTCGAGCTTCGCCGCCCCGTCAAATGGATTGCGACGCGCAGCGAAGACTTCGTCACGACCAACCAGGGGCGCGATCAAGTCATGACCTCCGAGCTGGCGCTTAAGCGCGACGGCACCATGCTCGGGTTGAAGGTGCGCGTGGTTGGAAACCTGGGCGCGTATCTGAACTCCCTTTCGGCGATCCCGCCGCTGCGCATGATGGCGATGGCGCCGGGCTGCTACCGCATCCGGAACTGCCAGGTCGAGGTGGTGGCGGTCTTCACCAACACGGTCCCGACCGGCCCGTACCGCGGCGCCGGGCGGCCGGAGTCGGTCCTGAACATCGAGCGGCTGGTCGACAAGGCGGCGCGCGATCTCGGCATCGATCGAATCGAGATCCGGCGAAAGAATTTCATTCGCCCGGAGGAGTTTCCCTACCGCACCGGGGTTAACGTCGAGTACGACTCGGGAGACTATGAAAAATCCCTCGCCGAGGCGCTGCGTCTTTCCGGCTACGAGAACCTGCTCCGCTACCGGGACGAGGCGCGGCGGCGCGGCGAGCTGGTCGGCGTGGGTCTCTCGACTTTTGTCGAGCCCAGCGGGGGCGCAGGATTCGAGAGCGCGACGGTCCGCGTCGAGCGCACCGGCGAGATCACGGTGCTCACCGGCTCGAGCTCCCACGGCCAGGGCCATGAGACGGTCTTCGCCCAGGTGGTCGCGGAGAAGATGCGCGTTTCCATGGAACATGTCGTCGTCCGCCACGGCGACACTTTCGCCGTCCAGCAGGGCGTCGGCACGTTCGGGAGCCGGAGTGCCATCCTCGGCGGCGGCGCGCTGGCCCTGGCCACCGACCGCGTGGTGGAGAAAGCGCGACGGATCGCCGCCCACCTGATGGAAGCGGCCGCGGACGACATCGTCCAGGCCGACGGCGGCTTCGCCGTCGCCGGCGTGCCTGGCAGGACGGTTACCTGGCGTCAGGTCGCGGCCGCCGCGCACGGGGGGAATCTTCCCCGCGGGATGGAGCCCGGCCTTCACGAAACCGTCTTCTTCGACCCCAGGCGCGAAGCGTGGGGCTTCGGCGCGCATCTCGCGGTCGTGCGAATCGATCGCGACACGGGGGCGCTCACGATCGAGAAGCTCGTTCTGGTTGACGACTGCGGCGTGGTGCTCAACCCGCTGATCGTCAACGGGCAGATCCACGGCGGCGTGGCGCAGGGGCTGGGCGAGGCGCTCTGCGAGCAAATGCTCTTCGGCGAGAACGGGGAGGTTCTCACCGGCTCGCTGATGCACTATGCCGCGCCGAGGGCCGCCGACATCCCGGAGCTCACGCTCGGAGAGACCGTCACGCCCAACCCGTTCAACCCGCTCGGAGTCAAGGGCGTCGGGGAAGCCGGATGCAACGGCGCACCGCCGGCCGTCGCCAACGCCGTCATGGATGCGCTCGCTCCGCTGGGCATCGATCACATCGACATGCCCTACACGGCGCCCAGGCTCTGGGCCGCGATACAAGAGGCGACCCGAAAGGGCGGGACGGAACGGACGCCCCACCGGAGCTGAAAGGCCGCCCTTCGGCGCGAGGCCGGCTTCAGTCCATGTCGACCTTGACGCCGTTCTTGGCGCACTCCTCGGCGTAAAGCCTGCGCAGGGACTCGTCCTCGTCCTCGAACTCGATCTGCTCGACGCCCTTCTCTTCGCGCTGCACCGCGGTGTTGGCGTGGAGCGCGACGAACTTACACGGCTCCGTGCCGGTGTTGTAGTGCTGGTGCCAGGTTCCGGCCGGGGGCGAGATCACCGTGCCTTCGTGCCAGTCGTACCTCTGCGGCTTTTCCCCCTCGTTCCACATCAGGGTGTAGCCGGTCGAGTCGAGCAGGAAGACGTGGGCGCCCGGCCCGTGGCGGTGCGCTTTCTTGTAGCGGCCGACGGGAAACTGGGAGACGTGCGCGAGCATCGCGCTGCCCGCCATGTGGATGTACATGTTGCGCGTTCCCTTGCCGCGCTTTTCCCGCGGAACCAGGTTGATCTTGCGGATGTCGGGGACGAAGTTCGTGTGGAGGATCCCGCCGTAGTATTCCGTAAAGTACTTTCCCTCGCGCGAAAAGAACTCATCGTCGCCGGGATCGAAACGGTCCTTGAACATGTAGGGGGTGTTGTAGATGAACTCGGGGTCGCGGAACAGCTCGAAGGCCACCGGCTGGCTCGTCAGCGCGAAATAGCGGCACGGCTCGGTGCCGCTGGCGTTGAAATGCTGATGCCAGGCGTTGAGCGGGATCGCGAAGGTACTGCCCCGCTCCCATTCGAAGGTTCGTTTCGGCGTGCCGTCGTACCAGACCGTGGTCGCCCCTCGCCCCGAAGCGATCGTGATGATCTCCTCGTAGAGCTGGCGCTGCGGCGTGGTGCTTTTCCCCGGGTCGATCTCCGCGATGTAGGCGTCGGCCACCATCTGATCCGAGAACGTGCAGATCGCCCCTTTGCACCCTTTGCGCTTCCAGTAAGCCAGCGGCTCGGTGCGCACGTCCTGAACGAAGGCGCCGCTGATGATCGGCACGCCTTCCGAGGCGATCCATTTCTTGTAGGCGTTGTACTTGTCCGCCATGAACTGGACATACGGATGAACTTCGAATTCCTTTACCGGCTTTGCCATAGAGAGCCACCTCCTGTCCAAGTGAACCTACAGCGACGCGAGAACGACTGTCAACGACCCCTCACCGCGTTCCGGCACCGGGTTGCTCCCCGCGGCCTTCTTGACAATAAGATTTCAGTAAGATACGTGACACAAAAGTTTCACCCGATGGATCTCATCAACGAGATTTTCACGAAGGTCAACGGCCTCAACGGGGCGCAAAAGCGGATCGGCCATTATCTGAAGCACGACCGCTCCGCCCTGCTTTTTTCCAACGTGGACGATCTCGCTCAGGCGGCGGGGGTCAGCCGATCGACCGTCGTCCGTTTCGCCAGGAGCCTGGGCTACCGGGGTTTTCCCGAGTTCAAACGGGAGATCCAGCGGGAGATGCGGCGCAAGCTGCGTTCCGCCGCGCGCATGGAGGAAACTTTCGCCGAGCTCGGCAACGACGAGAACATCGTGGCCAAGCTGATCAAGCGCGATATCCAGCTTCTCCAGGAGACGCTCCAGGCGCTCTCGTTTTCCGACTTTCAGCGCGCCGTCGAGATCATCTGGCGGGCACGGCAAGTGTTCATCATCGGTCTCAACGCCTCCATGGCGCTCGCCCACCTGCTCCACTTCCGGCTGGTGCGCGTGAAAAAGGACGCGCGCTGGATCTTCCTCACCGGCGGCAGCGCCCTGGTCGAGCAGCTGGCGTTCATGGGGCGCGAGGACGTGCTCATCGCGATCGATTTCCTCCAGGCGCCCCGGGAGGTCCAGGCCGCGCTGCAGCACGCCAGGAAGGCCGGCGCGCCGATCCTGGGCATCACGGACTTTCCGACTTCCGCCATTGCGAAGGCGGCTGATGTCTGTCTATATGCCAAACGGGGGCTGCACAGCACCGTCAATTCTCTCACCCCCGCCTTCGCGCTCGTGAACGCGCTGGCGATCGCCGTCGTCTGGACGAAAAAGGCCGATTCCATCAAGGCGTTGGCCGAGCTCGACGCCTTGCTCGAAGAACAGACCGTTTAAGCTGCAAAAGGAGCCTGCTATGCCGACAAAGTTGAAATTTGGTTTGTTGCTGCCGCACTTCGGCGAACACGCTTCGATCGAAAAATGCATCGAGGGAGCGAAAAAAGCCGAGGAGTACGGATTCGACTCGGTCTGGGTCAGAGACCATCTGGTGTTCGAGCCGCACGGTATGGAGGGCGAGGACAACACGCACATCGAAGGCCTGCTCGTGCTCGCGTCGATCGCCTCCGTCTGCAAGAAGCTCACGCTCGGTACCGGCACCGTGATCGCGCACCGCCATCCGATCCACCTCGCCCAGGTGATGGCGGCGCTCAGCGTCATCAGCGGCGGCAAGGTGATCATGGGGCTCGGGCTGGGAACGTTCAAGCACGAGTTTGCCGCGGCCGGTTATCCGAACAGTCTCGAGGACCGCGCCAACCTCGCCCGCATCAACGCTCATCTCTGCCGGCGGCTCTGGTCGGGCGAAAAGGTCTCCTACAAGGACCAGTATTTCAATTTCGAGAACGTCTCGTTGAAGCCCACGCCGGTGGCGCCGATTCCCATCTGGTACGGCGGCGGCACGCCCGCCGCCGCGCGCCGCGCCGCCGAGTATTGCGACGGGTGGATGCCCGGGCGGATCCCGATGCTGACCTTCATCAAGATGGTGGGCTACCTGCGCGAGCAGTACGAGAAAGCCGGCCGGCCGATGGGAACCGTCGGCGCGATCCCGATCGTCAGCATCGACAAGGACCTCGATACCGCGCTCAGCAAGGTCAACACCCCGGGGCTGATCAACGAGGGCAACAGCCCGAGCAAGAAGACGTGGGTCAACTACGGAAAATTCAAGACCTTCGAGGACATCCGCGGCCTCCTGCTCGCGGGCAGGCCGGAAGACGTGGTCCGTGACACGCAGGAGTACGAAAGAAACGGCCTGAACCATATCGTTTACGATCTGCGGTTCCGCTTCGCCGACTGGTACCAGCAGATCGACTATTTGGGCAAGGAGGTCTTGCCCGCGCTGCGCGCTTAAACAACGGTCGGCGGTTCTTTGTTTTCCCGGTTCGCGTTCCGCGAACGGGAAAACCGGAAACTGCAAACCAAAACCCGAGGGTCGTATGCGTACCGAGAAGGTCAATTTCTACAGCGAGGGCGACAGGCTGGCCGGGGTGCTCTATCTGCCCGATTCGGATCAGGGAAGGCCCTACCCCGGCATCGTCCAGGGTCCGGGGTTCCTCGGCCTGAAAGACGCCAAGCACTACATCATGATGTTCGAGAAGCTCTGCGCCGCCGGCTACGCCTGCCTGTGCTTCGACTACCGCGGCTGGGGCGACAGCGAGGGCAAGCACCGGGGCTGGGTGATGCCCGGGTGGCAGGTCGAGGACATTCGAAACGCGATCACGTATATGCAGACCCGCTCCGAGATCGACCCCAACCGCATTGCGACCTACGGGTCCGGCGGCACCGGCGGCGGCAATGCGGTTTACGTGGCCGCGGTCGACGACCGGGTGAAGTGCGCGGTCTCCTACCTCGGGATCAGCAACGGGCGCGACTGGCTGCATTCGATGCGGCGCGAATACGAGTGGGTGGAGTACCGCAAGCGGCTGGAGGAGGACCGAAAGAAGCGCGTGCTCACGGGAGCCAGCGAGATCGTCAGCGCCCGCGAGGAGATCATGGTGGCGACGCCGGAGCGCAAGGCGACCACGATCAAGAAGGAGGTCGAATCGAAGATTCCCGACGCGATGCCGCTCCAGTGCGCGGAGGCCATCATGGAGTACAGTCCGGAAGACGTCGTTCACAAGATCGCGCCCCGCGGCGTGCTGTTCATCGCGGTCGAGAACGACGCGGTCACGCCCGAAGAGCAATCGATACGCCTGTACGAGAAGGCCGGCGAGCCGAAGAAGCTCGTGCTTTATCGCCAGACGACGCATTACGGCGTCTACAACGATTACTTCGACGACGTCGCCGCCAACGTGATCGACTGGTACAACCGCCACCTGAAATACGACAGGATCGCGATCACCGAAAAGAAATAGGAGCGCAGCATGAGCAAAATCGCCTTCGGCGTCAGGGTTCCCAATTCCGGCCCGCTCTCGAGCATCGAGAACATCGTCAAAGCCGCCAGGACCGCCGAGGATCTCGGCTTCGATTCGATCTGGGTTCACGACCACGTCGTCTGGAGCTCGGAAATGCACCGCCACCACATCTCTTCGGGGGCGGCCGAGGCCCTGAGCGACTCCCAGGAGGCCAACTTCTACGAGGCGACCACGGTCCTGTCCTATCTGGCGGCGGAAACCCGGAAGATCACGCTCGGCGTCGCCTGCCTGGTCATGCCGTGCCGCAATCCGATCTACGCGGCCAAGCAGTACGCGACGGTCGACCATCTGGCGCAGGGGAGGCTGATCGTGGGCGTGGGGCTCGGCTCCAAGGCGACCAGGGAATCCGACGAGTTCGGGGTCTTCGGCGTGCCCTACGAGAGGCGCGGCGACCGGACCGACGAATACATCCAGGCGATGAAAGCCGTCTGGACCCAGCCGCTGGCGTCCTACCAGGGGGAGTTCATCCAGTTCAAGAACGCCGAGATCTTTCCCAAGCCGGTGCAAAAGCCCCATCCGCCCGTCTGGGTCGGCGGCTGGATGAAGCTCGCCGCCAAACGGGCCGGCAAGCACGGCGAGGGCTGGATTCCAGGCTGGCTCTCGCCGAAGGAGATGAAGGCCGGCTGCGATATCCTGCGCCGGACGGCCCGCGAGAGCGGCCGCGACCCCGAAAAGATCACCATCGCGGTGGAAAAGCTCGCGACGATCGCCAAAACCCGCGACGAAGGGCTGAACCTCGCGCTTCCGACCCTGAAAACCAGCAGCGAGAGCTACGAGCGCGACATCAACAGCCTCCAGTTCGCCCTCGACCGGCACATCTTCGGCTCCGTGGATGATGTCAAGCGGCGCTGTGACGAGTTCATCGAGAACGGCGTGCAGCACTTCGAGCTGAAGATCATCTACCCGACGATGGACAGCTTGCAGCGCCAGATGGAGTTGTGGGCGGAGAACATTCTGCCGCGTTATCAGTAATCCGGTCTTGCGCCGATCGGAATCGTTGCCAGGAGTTAGCGTTGAACATCCAATTCGTACTGAACGGCAAGGCCCGAGAGGTCGAGTGCGAGCCGCAGGAGACCCTCGCCGAGGTGTTGCGCGATCGGCTCAACCTCACCGGAACGAAGGTTTCCTGTGAGGTCCAGGTCTGCGGCGCCTGCACGGTGCTGGTCGACGACCTGCCGGTAAGCGCCTGCACGCTGCTCGCCTATGAGGTGCGCGGCAAGCAGGTGACCACCATCGAGGGGCTCGAGCGTCCCGACGGCGCGCTCCACCCGCTCCAGCAGGCGTTCATCGACGAGTTCGCTTTTCAGTGCGGCTTCTGCACCCCCGGGATGATCATGGCGGCCCTCGGGCTGCTGCGCGAGAATCCGCGCCCGTCACGGGACGAGATCATCCGCTACATGAACGGCAACATCTGCCGCTGCACCGGCTATCTCCCCATCGTCAAGGCGATCGAGCGCGCCGCCAAGGAGAGCGTCAAGTGAGCGCCGAGAAACGAACCGGGTTCCGCGTCGTCAACCATTCCGTCCCGCGCCGCGACGGCCGCGTCAAGGTCACCGGCCGGGCGACTTACGTGAGCGACGTGAAGCTCCCCGGTATGGCCCATGCCAAGGTGCTGCGCAGTCCCTACGCCCACGCCAGGATTCTCTCGATCGACAAGAGCCGGGCGGAGGCGCACCCGGGGGTCTACTGCGTCGTCACCGGTTACGATCTCGAAGGGCTCAACCCGTACTACGGCCATGCGGTCAAAGACCACCCGCTGCTCGCCATCGACAAGGTGCGCTACGCCGGCGAGCCGGTGGCCGCGGTCGTCGCGGTCGACGAGCGCACCGCTTTCGAGGCGCTCGAGTTCATCGAGGTCCGGTACGAGGAGCTGAAGGCGGTCTTCACGCCGCAGGAGGCGATGGCCCCGGACGCGCCGCTGCTGCACGAGCGCAAGTTCGAGGCCGGTGCGCTGCGCGGCTTCGAGGGCGATGTCGCCGCCGGCAAGGGTACCAACATCTGCCAGACGCACAGGATCCAGTGGGGCGACGTCGAGAAGGCGTTCAGAGAAGCGGCGGTGGTGGTCGAGGGCGAGTACTATTTTCCGATGACCTACGCCTACGCGATGGAGCCGTACGTCGCGATCGCGGACGTCAACGAGCAGGGCGTGACCATCTACTCCTCGGCGCAGCATCCTTTCATGGTACGCCACGACCTCAAGTCCATTTTCAATCTGCCGGTGAGCCAGGTCCGCCTGGTCGTTCCGTTCGTGGGGGGCGGCTACGGAAGCAAGTCCTACACCAAGATCGAGCCGCTGGTGGCCGCCTGCTCCTGGAAAGCCAAGCGGCCGGTCAAGCTCCAGCTCACGGTCGAAGAGGCGATGCTGACCACGCGCAGCGACGACGCCTACACCTGGATGCGCACGGCCGTCGACGCCGGCGGCAGGATCATCGCGCGCCAGGCGAAGATCCTGATGAACACCGGCGCCTATGCCGAGAACAGCCCGCTGGTCGTCGAGAAATCGACCAACCGGTGCGTGGGTCCTTACGCCATTCCCAACGTGCTGATCGAAAACACCTCCTATTACACCAACACCGTGCCGGCGAGCTCTTACCGGGGGTTCGGCTGCGCCCAGGTCACGCTGCCCGGCGAATCCCAGATCGACGAGCTCGCGGCCAAGCTCGGAAAGGATCCTTATCGCTTTCGCCTGGAAAACGCCGCGAGGCCTGGCGAGGAATTTTTCCCTGGGCTGCGGCCGTTCGACGGCACGCTCCAGGAGGATCTCGAGACCGCAGCCGAGGCGATCGGCTGGAGCGAGCCCCTGCCCGAAAACCACGGACGCACCATCGCCTGCTCCGGCAGCGATGCGGGCGCTTACCCGTTGACTTCCACCGCCATTCGGGTTCACGCCGACGGGTCGGTGACGATTCTTACGGGGAGCACCGAGCTCGGGCAGGGAAGCCACACGGTCCTGGCCCAGATTGCGGCCGAGGAGCTGGGCGTGCCCTTCGAAAAGGTCCACGTGGTCTCCTCCGATACTGCGATCACGCCCTATGACCGCTCCACCGGGGCGAGCCGGACGACCACGCTCATGGGCACGGCGGTCCTCGAGGCGAGCCGCGAGGCGATCCGGCAGATGACGGTCATGGCGGCCGACGTGCTCAAGGTCAGGCCGGAGGAGATCCAGGCGGTCTGCGGGGGCGTGCGTTGCGGCGAGGTGCAGCTCAGCTGGGCGGAGGTGATCAGCAAGTACTACGGGCTTCCGGACGGCGAGGTGATCGGCCGCGCCTACATCCGCAAGGAAGGGAAATTCGCCAAGCTTCCGGTCTTCTGGGAGACCGCCTGCACCGCGGTCGAGGTGGCGGTGGACGAGGAGACCGGCGAGATTCGCGTGGAGAAGCTCGCGACGGTGGGGGACGTGGGGCTCGCCATCAACCCCGCGCTCGCTGAAGGCCAGGACCTGGGGGCCGCCACGATGGGAATGGGTATCGGGCTGTTCGAGGAGCTCGTCTACGAGGGACCGCAGCTCGTCAACGGCTCGATCCTCGATTATCGCGTGCCGCGCTTTTCCGACCTGCCGAAGCGGATCGAGATGCGCTTGGTGCAAAACCAGGATGGCGCCGGCCCTTACGGCGCCAAGGGCGGCGGCGAAGCGTCGCTCAACTCGATGGCCGCCAACATCGCCAACGCCGTCGACCGCGCGGTCGGCGTGAGGATCCGCCAGGCGCCGCTGACGCCGGAAAGAGTCTGGCGCGCGCTCGAAGAGAAAAAACGCCGGGCGCCAAAAGCTCAATAGCTCCGGGGCCTTGAACCGCGAGCTTTCGAGCCGTTGAACGAGACCATGCCATGATGCCCTTGCGACGATTCACGATCCATCAGCCGAAAAGCGTTGCCGAAGCGGCCCAGATGCTCGCCCACTACGGGGACAAAGCGCGGCTCTACGCAGGCGGCACCGAGCTGCTCCTCGCCATGAAGCACGACCTGCTGCGCTACGAGCATCTCGTCGACGTCAAGACCATTCCCGGCCTCGATCGCATCGAGGCGAACGGCTCGGCGCTGCGCATCGGCAGCGGCGCCACGCATCGCTCGATCGAGCGGTCGAGCCTCGTTCGCGAGCGGCTCCCCGTGATGGCGGAAATGGAGTCCCAGGTGGCCAACGTTCGCGTGCGCGCGACGGGAACGCTCGGAGGAAACCTCTGCTTCGCCGAGCCGCACTCCGACCCGGCGACGCTCTTGCTCGCGCTCGAGGCGACCGCCCGGATTGAAGGCGGCCGCGGGACGAGATCGCTGCCGCTCGACCGTCTGATCACGGGCGCCTACGAGACCGCCCTCGCCCCCGACGAGCTCCTGGCGTGCGTGGAGATTCCGCTGTCCCAAGACCGTCGTCGCGCCGCCTACGTCAAGTTCCAGACGCACGAGCGCCCCACCCTGAGCCTGGCGCTGGTTCTGGAGCTGGAAGACGACGACCGGATCATCAAGCGAGCACGCGCGGCCGCCGGCAGCGTCGGGGCCCGGCCGAGCCGCTCGCCGGCTGCGGAGTCCCTCCTCCAGGGGCCCCGCCACGAGGTCGAAAAGCGCCTTCCCGACGCGGCCCGGGCGCTGGCCGACGCCGCCGACCCCGTGGACGACCTGCAGGGGAGCGCCGAATACAAGCGCCACCTCGTGGGAGTCTTTCTCAAGCGCGCCTTCGCCAGGGCGCTTGCCTGACGTCGGAAAAGTCCTTTGTCCGTCCGTCCTGGCGTCGCCGGACTCCAGCGGAAAAAGAGAACTAGAACCTGAACAGGATGCGCGGCCCGATGTTCAGGTAGTTGAAACCCGACGCGGAGCCCGCGGCGAAAGTTCCCCCCTCGACATTGACCTCGATCGCGAGGTTGGGCAACGGCTTGAGGCCGAGGGCCGCGGTGCCTCCGTGAATGAAGTCGTCGCTCGCCACCTCGTTTCGGCGGAAGGTCTGATGGCCGACGAAGATGTCCATATAGGTGTAGAACCAGTCGCGCTCGATGTAGTACGCGCCGAAAATCCGGTTGGCGATGTAGTTGTTGGGATCGAAGTACCCGTTGCGCCGCTGCGTGTGGTAGTCGAGCAGGCGGAAACGGTGGCCGATGGATATGTCGGGGTTGCGGTAAAACGTGTAGCGCGTCACCAGCTGCAGATCGTTCGCGTGGTTGCCGTCGGAGAAGTGCTTGTAGCTGTAGCCTCCATGGAAATTCACCCTCTCCGTCAGCGGATGCGACAGATAAAGGGCGACGTTGGTGAGCCGGATGCGGTTCTTTATCAGCTCGGCGGTGTCGCTGAGAAGCTCGCGCGTCACGCTTAGCCCGGCGCTGCCGCGCAACACCCGCAGGTCCGCTTTCACGTGCCCCGTCCCGAAGGTCGAGCTGTCGCCGTCGTGGAGCTGCGAGAAGCCGAGTCCGCCGCCCACCCCGAGGACGTCGGTAAGCCTGGTGTAGGCGCTCACCACGAAATCCTCGGCCCGGTTCGAGCGCACGTCGTCGCGCGCGTTGGTGTGGCGAAAGCTGGCCGCCAGGTTCACGTTGCCCGCCCAAAAGCTGTAAAGCAAGGCGTAGCGGTTGAGCTTGTTCTCGTCCGAGTCGCCGTAGTGGTTGTAGCGCGCGTCGAGCGCGGGGCTGGTCTCGCGCTGCATGGCCGCGGTCAGCCGGGCCAGGGCCCGCTCCTGCCGGGAGTTGGCGGGCTTGAGGCCGCGGGCGGTCTCGATTGCGCCGGTGCGGTTGCCGCCGCCGAGATAGGCGTACGCCAGCCCGATTCGCGCGTCGAAATCGCCGTTCCTTCCGAGAAGTTTCCGATAGATTGGAATGGCCTCGCCGAATCGCCCCTGCCACTGGAGCGCGTCCGCCTTGACGAGCAGCGCGTCCTGGTGATCCGGAGACTCGCGCAGCACGAGGTCGGCCTGAACGATCGCCTCCGAGAGGTCTCCCGACCAGGACAGCACACGGGCGAGATGGGTTCGCGCGGCGAGATTTTTGGAGTCCTCCGCCAGGATGAGCTTCAACTCCCTGGTCGACTCTGCGAGGCGGTCCGCCCACGAAATCCGGATCGCCATCTGGAGCCGTTCGCCAAGGGTGAAGCTTTCGCGTGCGGTCTCCAGCGCTTGAAGGTACGAGCCGGCGGCAAGGTCGACTTTGTCCCCGGCGATGTAGGCGTCGCCGAGGTCTTTGAGAATCCTCGCCCGCTGCTTCGGCTCGTTGGCGCCGGCGAGTTTTTTCTGCAGGTTCTCCGGGCTCTCTGCCGCCGCAGCACGCGAAGGAATCCCGACGGCCCATATGGCTGCGAACAGACACAGCAGTGCGAGCAGCCCCGATTCGCCTCCGTTCGGCCGTGACGGTGCGCTTTTCATGGCCAAAGCCATCCAAAGATATCAGAATTTACGTGCGTTTGCCAGAAATAGATCGGCTCGCGGAAAAGGGACGGGCCGAATCCGCCGGGAGCCGCCTACCAGCGTTTGGTCATGCCGAAAAATTCCTGGAGATAGCCGATCACGCATATGGGCGACATAACGGCCTGATAGACGAGCATATAGACCAGAAAGCCGGCGAAATTGCGCCTGACCTTCAACCCGACGGCATCGAACACCTTTTTTTGCTTGCGATACATCGCCGAGAAGATCAGAAAGGCGAGCGGGATCACCAGCAGGGTGAGCGGGCCGACGATATAGTAGTGGCCGGCAAGGGCGAGCGCCACGCCGGGAAGGAACGCGAAGGCGTAGAAGAAGTCGATGAACGGGATGATGAAATCGATCCCGACGAAAAACCCCGAGAGCCGCGAGCGCGTCCACGCCATGTGGCCGTACCGCTTGAGACCTTCGATCATGCCGCGCGCCCAGCGCTTGCGCTGGCGATAAAAGCCGCGCAACGTCTCCGGCACCACGGTGAAGCCGATCGCCGTCGGCTCGAAGCCGATGCGCCAGCCGTCTTTCAGGAGAGCCCAGGTGAGCACGATGTCCTCGCCGATCACGGAGGGCCAACCCTGGTATTGCCGCACCACGCGGGTGCGAAAGGCGCTGAAGGCTCCCTGCGCCACCAGAGTTCCCTGGTAGAGCGACTGCTGGCGTTTCGCCGACGCTATGCCGGTAAAATAGTCCCATTCCTGCAGTCGCGCCATGAATGTCTCCCGGGAATTCTTGACGAGCACACATCCGGCGACGGCCGCGGTATTCTCCGGATCGGTGAGGAAGCGGGCCATGATCCGCTTCAACGCCTGAGGGTGGAGAAAGGTATCGGCGTCCATGCAAACCACGAACTCGCTGGTGACGTGCTCGAGACCTCGATTCAGGGCCGACGCCTTGCCTTCGTGTGCGCCCTGGATGATCTTCAGGTTGGGGAGGCCGAGAGACCTCGCGACCTCGGCCGTGCCGTCCGTGGAGCCGTCATCGACGAGGATGACCTCGATCTTTCCCGGATAGTCCTGGTGCTTGATGCCGCGGAAGGTTTCCGGAAGATTCTCCGCCTCGTTGTAGGCGGCGATCAGCAGGCTGACGGGCGGGAAGTCGAGATCGAACCGCAGCGGCGGCGGCGAGTCGAGCAGCACGCTCGCGAGAATATGAGCGTTGAGAAAGCCCGGAATCAGCGCGATGAAGAGAACCACGAGAAACGCCGGCACTCCCCCGATCACCTCTGAAAGATCCTGTAACCAGGGTTGCGCGAGAACTACGGACAGGCCGAACCAGAGCGTGGCGAAGGCCGTCGCCATTACGAACTTGGTCCGGACGGGGATGTAAAAACGCCGCTTCTCGCGCTGTGGGACCGTGACGACCTTTTTATCGCGCAACTCCAGCCGCGCCGCGGATTCCGGCTCCTGGAGCGGCCTTGCCGACCGCTCGGTCGGCTCGCCCTCCCTTGATGGGTTCTCTTTTTCGTTATTGTCCGACACTCGTTCCATTTGTTGACAGACCTTCCGTTTCCCGGCGAATTTTCCAGCGGATGAATTTGCAAACTGTAAGAGCAAGTTACATACCAGGGACGGAAAAGGATTTTTGGCGAACTCAGGGAAGCTGCTGGACCGTGAGAGAGCGTCGCCTACCAATGCCAGGCCAAAAGTGACAATAACGGACATTGCGTTTAACCTATTCCGTCGTTTCGAAGCTGTTGCATTCGGTCACCGAATTGTGGGAAGGAGTAGGCGAGAGGAGGCAAGCCATGATCATCGAGATGCGCACGTACACGCTGCGGCCCGGAACGGCGGCGGCGTTCGAGGAGCGGTTCGTCGAGGGGCTCTCCGCGCGCCTGCAGTTTTCCCCGTTGGGAGGGCTCTGGCGCTCGGAAGTCGGCGGCCTGAATCAGGTCGTCCACGTCTGGCCCTACGAGAGCTTCGAGGAGCGGGAGCGAATCGGCCAGGAAGCCCGCAAGACCGGAAAATGGCCGCCGAAGACCCACGAGTTCATCCTGCTGCAGGAGAGCAAGATCCTCCAGCCGGCCCCGTTTTCGCCGCCTCTCGAACCGCGGCGCCTGGGCGGCCTCTACGAGTTTCGCACCTATACCTATCTGCCCGGGACGATGCCGACGGTGCTGGAGCGATTCGGCAAGGTCATGCCGGATCGGACGCGGATCTCGCCGCTGGCCTTTGCGGGCCATACGATCCTGGGGCCGTTGAATCAGTACGTGCACGTCTGGGCGTACAAGGACGCGGGCGAGCGGGAGCGGCTGAGAGCCGAGGCCGCCAGGACCGTGGCCGGCTGGCCGCCTCCGACCCGGGAATTTCTCGTCAAGCAGGAAAATGCCCTGCTGGTGCCGGCGGAATGCTCGCCGCTCAAGTGATCCCGGAGGTCCGGCACCGCCGTTGCGGGCAGCGGAGCCCAAGCTCTCCGCCTGATTGCGTTGCGGCGGTCTCCGAAAGCGACGCGGCGAAAGGCGAAAGAAGAAGGAGGGAAAGATGGCTGCTGCGGTAATCGTTTGGATCCTTTGGGGGTTCGCCCTGCTCTCCCCGGCTGCCGCGGAGCCGATCCGCATCGGTTACAGCTCGATCAGCGGATCGTACCTCGGCCTGTGGGTGGCGCACGACGCCGGTTTCTTCGCGCGCGAAGGCCTCGAAGATCAGATGATCCTCATCCCGAGCGGCAGCCAGCTCGCCCAGGTGGTGACGGCGGGCGAGGTCGACGTCGCCGCGCTGAACGGCAGCTCGACGATGGCCGCCGCCATGCAGGGGGCCGACATCAAGATCATCGGGAACACGACCAACAAGCTGATCTTTTCCATCTACGCCCGTCCCGAGATCAAGACGGTCGAAGGCTTGAAAGGCAGGAAGATCGGCGTGACGCGCTTCGGCTCGGCCACGGATATCGCCGCCCGCTTCGCCCTGCGCAAGAACAACCTCGACCCGCAGAAGGACGTTACGATCCTGCAGATGGGGGCGATGAGCTCGATCATGGGAGGTCTCCAGGGTGGCTCGATCGACGCCGGCCTGGTCTCGCCGCCCACGCTCTTCGCCGTCGAGAAGCTCGGCTTCAAGGAGCTGGTGAGCGTAACCGACATGAATCTCGCTTTCCCCAATCCCTCCCTCGTCGTGCAGGGCGGGATCATGAGGAAGAAGCCGGGCCTCGTCGACCGGTTCCTGCGGGCCTATGCCAGGGGCATTCACCGGGCCCGGACCGACAGGGAGTCGACTCTCAAAACCATCGCGCGCTACACCAAGCTCGAAGATCCCGCGATCCTGCAAAAGGCTTACGATCTTTACGTCGGCAAGGTGCTCGAGAAGGCGCCCTACATCAACATGGAGGGGATGAGAAACGCGCTCAACGATCTCGCCAAGACGGTTGCGGCGGCGCGCGATGCCAGGCCCGAGCAGTTCATTGACATGCGGTTCCTCGACAAGCTAGAAAAAAGTGGATTGCTCGAGGAGCTCTATCGCTGAAAGGAACCCCGCCCGCCCGCTGAATGGAAGTCCCTTCGCTGTACAAGCATGTCGTGCGTCCTGTTCTCTTCCTGGGCGACCCGGAAAAGACTCACGAAACGATCCTGGCTCTGCTTTCGAAAATCGAACGCTTCGAAGGGCTGCTGGAACGGTGGTTCGGGGTCCGGGACCGGCGCCTGGAGGTACGCCTCGGGCCGCTTACCTTTCCGAACCCGATCGGGCTGGCCGGTGGTTTCGACAAGAACGCCGTCGCGGTGCGGACGATCGCCGGCTTCGGCTTCGGGTTCATTGAGATTGGAGCCGTAACCGCGCTCGCCCAGCCCGGCAACCCCAAGCCGCGCCTCTACCGGCTGCCCGAGGATGAGGCGCTCATCAACCGCCTCGGGTTCAACAACGACGGCGCCGCGGTCATCGCCCGCCGTCTTGCGGCGCTGCGGGGAAACGGCGCACCGCTCAGGATTCCGCTCGGCGTCAACATCGGGCGAAGCAAGGTCGTCGAGACCAGGGACGCGGTGGCCGACTTTCTATCGGCTTTCGAGCAGCTCTACCCGTACGGCGACTTTTTCACGCTGAACGTGAGCTCCCCGAACACCCCCAAGCTCCGCGACCTCCAGGAAAAGCGGCTGCTCCGGGCGCTGCTGCGCGCGGTGCAGGAAAAAAACCTGGAGCTGGCGAGCCGGACCGGCGGTCCGACCAGGCCCGTTCTCGTCAAGATCGCGCCGGACATGGAATTCTCCCAGGCCGACGACATCGTCGAGGTGGCGCTGGAAGAGAAGATCGGCGGCATCGTCGCGACCAACGCCACCGCGTTCCTGCGCGAGTCCCTGGTTTCGCGCTGTCGCGAGCCGGGCGGGCTGAGCGGAAGGCCGCTGCGCGCCCTTTCGACCTCATTCGTCCGCCACCTCTACAGTCGCGTCGGCGGCCGGCTGCCTATCATCGGCGTCGGCGGCGTCTTTACCGCGGCCGATGCCTACGAGAAGATCAAGGCGGGCGCAAGCGCGGTCCAGATCTACACGGGCTTCGTCTACGAAGGGCCGGCCGCGGTCAAGCGCATCAACCTGGGCCTGCTGCGGCTCCTTGAGCGCGACGGGCTCGGCTCTATCGCGGACGCGGTCGGAATGGAGGCCCGCTAAAGACGGTTTTCCGGTTCTTGGTTCCCGTCTTCCGGCCTTCTACGCTGGCAGCCTTTGAACGATTGGACCGGCGCGAAGCGCTCTTGCCCACCGCTCACGCCAGCTCTTTCAGCCGCTCGTAGTCTTCGCGCACGTCGAGATCCATGAAGGGAACCTCGTCGTGCCAGGCTACGAGCTCGGCCCGATCCTTGTACTTCTGGACCAGCACCCGGCCGCCTTGGTCGCCTTTCAGCGCCAGAAGCTCGGGGAAAAGGTTTCGGCGGAACAGCACGGGGTTGCGCGTCTGCCCTCCGAAGGTGGGGGCGACGATCCAGGCGCCGCCGTGTTCGAAACGGTCGACCAGAGCGTCGATCAGCTGGCTCCGGACCATGGGCTGATCCCCGACCAGAAACAGCGCGCCGTCGCTGTTGGGATCGACCGCCCACAGGCCGGCGATTACCGAGGTGCTCAGGCCGCGGTCCGCGGCGGAGTTCACCAGCCAGCACAGCCGCCTGTCCGAGAGCCTGATCCGCTCGCGCACGAAACCGAGATCGCGGGTCACGCAAATGACCTCGCGGACCTCCGACGCGAGCGCGCTTTCCAGGACCCACTGCAGCACCGGTTTTCCGCGGAGCGGGAGGAGCAGCTTTTGTTCCCCCATCCTCTGGGAGCGCCCGGCGGCGAGAACGACGGCGGATACCATAAAGGTCGAAGATGCGCTACGGAGCGATGCTGGCTTTGACCGGCTCGCCGCCCGCGAAGCTCGTGATCACCACGCGCGTGATCCCGGCCCGGATCAGGTCGCGCGCAACCTCCCTGGCGTTTTCGATCTCCTCGGCGCTATCCGCCTGGTTGAGCAGGGCGACCTTGCGACTGGATCCCGGGATCCCTTTGAGGCAACCGTTCGGATCCCGTACCAGCCGCAGGATGACTTCCCTGGTGACCGGGACATCCCTCTGAAGCCCTAGCAGGGAAAGAGCGCGCTCGGCCCGGTGCACCCATTCCGGCCGAAGCGGCTTGCCGAGGACCTTCACCGACATAACCCACACGGTCAAATCGCACGTGGCGGGAACCACGGGCTCGATTTCGGAGGGCACCTTGAAGAGCCGGGAAGCCGCGCCGTCCGCTTCGACCAGGAGCTGATCGAAAATCCCGCTCGCCCGGTACTCGTCGACCCATTTGGCCGGCAACCCGATGAGCTTCCCCTCCTCGTCCACGCCGTAGCCCGCCCCGATGATCTGCGGCGGCGAAATCTGTCGCGCGCGCGCCAGAAGCGCCTGTGGCTCCTGCACGAGAAAAAGCCGGTCCACGTGCGGCCTGGCCGGCTTTAAAATTTTCGTTGTCGTGGTGACGAGAACCCTGCGGCCGGCCTGGCGGCTTTCCGCCGCCAGCCGGAACAGACAGCTGGTCTTGCCGCCAGCGCCGATCAAGGACACCATCTCGCCGGCCCGGAGCCCGATGGCGTCGCTCAGCTGCATTGGCCTTCCCTAGCCTGTTCGCTCGCCGCTTGCAAGCAAATTTTGACGATAAACGAGATTTTTTGGCATTTCCCGGCGCGAGATGCAAGGCGATTAGCCCGGGTTCGGCGGCGTCGAGCACCGGCCTGTTGACCGCGGTCGTCTCGGCCACGAGCCCCCATGGCACGATGCCTGCGTAGTTACGAAGTCGTTGACGCATCCTGATCGAGCATCGCTCGGAGGTGGCGACCCCTTGTCCTTGCTACTGAGGCATTCCCGTCGCGTCCCGCGCCGGTCGCAACCGTGGAACCCGGTTGAACGACGAGACTCTTTTGGGTAACGTCCGCTCCATGCCCAAAACTTTCAGCGTCGAGGTCGCCAAGGATTACCTCAACTTCGCTTCCGCCCATTTCCTGATATTCAGTAACGGCTCGCGGGAAGCGCTGCACGGCCACAACTATCAGGTCTCGGCCGCCGTCGAGGGGGAGCTGGACCGTGCCGGCGTGGTTCTCGACTTCATCGCCTTCAAGCCCCTGGTGAAGAGGATTTGCGACGCCCTGGACCACCGCACTCTCATCCAGACCCGCAGTCCGGCGCTGACCTTGCGCCGCCGCGGGTCGGCGGTGGAGATTCTTTACCGCAAGCAGAAGATCCTGCTGCCGCGGCGGGATGTGATCCTGCTGCCGCTTGCCAATACCAGCACGGAGCTTCTGGCGGAATACGTGGCCGACCGGATCCGCGCCGAGGTCCGCCGTCAGTTTGCCGCGAGCCGGATCCGCTTCATAGAGGTTGCGGTCGAGGAGGCTCGGGGACAGCGCGGCATCTTTCGGGGAGAATTCTAAGGCCCGGGGTTCGGCTTACAGCTCTGCAAGCGCTACAGATCGAAGCCCCTGCGCCACAGCTCACGGACGCGCTCGAGGTCTTCTTGCGGGAGCTCCAGGTCGCCCGCTGACGCGTTCTCCCTCATCTGCTGCTCGTTGCGCGCGCCGGGGATCGTGACGCTCACCGCCGGGTGAGCCAGGCAGAAGGCAAGCGCGGCCTGCCCCAGAGTGCGGACCGGCCCATGGACGAGGAAGCGGAGCTTTTCCGCCTTGGCCAGCTCCTTCGCAAAGGCCTCGCCCTTGAAGCTCCGCGCCCTCACGTCCTCTCCCTGAAACCGGTGCTCATCGGCTTGCGTAAGCTTGCCCGTGAGAACGCCCCGGCGCAGCGGCACGCGCGCGATCACTCCGACGTTCGCTTCGCGCGCGAGTGGCAGGACCTGCTCGGCAGGCTCTTGGGCCAGCAGGCTGTACTCGATCTGAATGGTTTCGGCGCGCCCGTCCTTGACGGCCGCGATCCCCTCTTCCATCGTGTTGATCGAGACGCCGTAATGAAGGATTTTTCCGGCCTTCTTGGCGCGCTCCAGCACCTCCCACACTTCGCCCCGCTCGATCACCTCGACCGTTGGATTATGGAGCTGATAGAGATCGATATAATCGGTCTGCAGCCGTCGAAGGCTTCCCTCGAGCACCCCCGCGATGTAGTCAGGAGCGAAATTGCGCTTGCCGCGGTTCGGCCCCGTCATGACGTTTCCGCCCTTGGTTGCGATCACGACCTTGTCCCGCCGTCCCTTGAGCGCCTTGCCGAGCAGCGTCTCCCCGTAGCCCGCGCCGTAGGCGTCCGAGGTATCGATGAAGTTGACGCCCAGCTCGAGCGCGGTGTCGATAGCAGCCAGCGACTCCGCGTCGTCCATCGGCCCGAAGTGGCCCGCGTGAACCATTGTCCCGAGGCCGATGACGCTCACCCTCAGCCCGGTCTTTCCCAGTGTCCTGTATTGCATGACCGCTCCTTTGCGGCCTCCAACATAGGACAATCAAAAGGGTGGATGCAAGGTTTCACCCGAAGATCTGCCCCGCGCCGCATCGAGCCCCGCATTGACAACCCGCCAGCGATTCCATATAGATTCCCCTAGCTGCCGCGTTCCGGGCGGGCGTAATTCAGCGGTAGAATGCCAGCTTCCCAAGCTGGACGTC
>DATLYW010000051.1 GCA_035574315.1 Candidatus Zixiibacteriota bacterium | reverse complement strand
TTGACCCCGCCGCACCGCCGAGCCGGGATTTCAGGTAGATTAGATAAGGTCCGGGGTCCGACGTCCGGGCCAGGGGACGGAGGCTCAACGTTTGGGGGCTTTCACGGTGAGTTCGGGGTTGCTCCGGGCCGGGATCTGCTGCTTCGCGCTGTTCAATCGTTCAAGCTCGACGCTCGATAAGAACCGGAAAACCGGATGCCAGGTACCTGAAACGGAAATCCATCGCCGCTTGAAGGACCCGGGGGTTGGCCTATAATGGGGCAACGGTTGCGATGGAAGTGATTTTGCTCAAGATCACAGCGATTTTATACCTTGTCGCGGCGGTGAGCTACGTCTTTTACGTTGCCTTTAGAAACGCCAACTCGAGGATTCCCGCCGTCGCCCTGGGGGCCGGTTTCACTGTCCACAGCGCTGCGCTCGCGGCCCATTTCTTGCGTGAGGGATATCCCGCAGTCACCCAACTGAGCGACGCGCTTTCCTTCAAGAGCTGGCTCATGATCGCGGCCTATCTCGTGATCCAGCTCAAATATTCGGTGAACGTCCTGGGCTGCATCGTGACGCCGCTGGCGTTTCTCATGTCGCTTGCGGGCTTTGCTTTCGGCAGCCAGGGTGCGGAGGTCCCTCCCGCGCTGAAAACCTTCTGGCTGCCCCTTCATGTCACCCTGGCGTCTTTGGGGAATGCGGTGTTCGCGCTCGCTTTCGCGGTAAGCCTGATGTATCTGGCGCAGGAGCGGAGGCTCAAGCACAAGAAGGTCACCGCGCTGATGAAACGCCTGCCGTCCCTGGAGTCGCTGGATCGCCTGAACTCGGTGCTGCTCTTCTGGGGCTTTCCCTTCATGACGCTCGGCATCATCACGGGCAGTATCTGGGCCGGGATCCACTGGGGCGACTACTGGTCCTGGGACCCGCGGCAGATCACGTCAGGCCTTGCATGGCTCTTCTACGGGGCTCTGCTTCACGGCCGCGTCACCGCCGGCCTGCGAGGCCGCAAGGCCGCCCTGCTGACCGTTTTCGGCTTCGTAGTCGTGTTGGGCTACTTCCTCTGGGGGGACGCGCTCTTTCCGAGCCGCCACGGAGGACGGTTCGACTGACGTCGTGGACAAGCAAGTCATCATCGTCGGCCTCAACCACCGCAGCGCCCCCATCGCGGTGCGGGAGAGCGTGGCCTTCGACGGAACGGAGATGCGCCGGGGCCTGCGCGAGCTGCGCGCCGCCGCCGCGGCGGTCGAGGAGAGCGTGATTCTTTCGACCTGCAACCGGGTCGAGGTGGTCGCAGCGGCGGCGGACGCCGAGTCGGCCGGTCGCGAGCTGAGGGAGTTTCTCGCCGAGCATCGAGACCGGGAGGCGGACGAGCCGCTGGAGCAGCACCTTTACGAGTACCGCGGGCCCGACGCCGCGCGCCATCTGTTCCGCGTAGCCTCCAGCCTCGATTCCATGGTGGTGGGGGAGCCGCAGATCCTCGGCCAGCTCAAGGAGGCGTACCGGGTGGCGCGCGAGAGCGGCACCGTCGGGACGGTTCTCCACCGCCTCTTCCACCGCTGCTTCTTCGTCGCCAAGAGAGTCCGGACCGAAACGGCGATCGCCAGCCGGGCGGTCTCCATCAGTTCGGTCGCCGTCGATCTGGCGAAGCGGATCTTCGATCGGTTCGACGACAAGACCGTGATGCTGATCGGCGCCGGCAAGATGGGGCGGTTGATGGCGCTTCACCTGCAGCGCCACGGCGTCAAGAGCCTGATGGTGACGAACCGGACCTTCGAGGGCGCGGTGGACCTCGCATCGCACATTCACGGCAGCCCGATACGCTTCGAGGATTTTCCACAGTACCTGAAGCTGGCGGATCTGGTGATCGGTTGCGCGGGCGCTCCGGCGGTGCTGGTGGACGCCCCGATGGTCGAGAAGGTGCTGCGCGAGCGCAAGCAACAGGCGATGTTCTTCATCGATATCGGCGACCGGCGCAACTTCGACCCGCGGATCAACGGGATCGACAACGTTTACCTCTACAATATCGATGATCTCAAGGCGGTGGCCGAGGAGAACCTCCAGGAAAGATCAGCCGAAGCGGAGAAAGCGGAGCAAATTGTCCAGGAAGAGGTCGAGAGCTTCGACCGCTGGCTGCGGTCCCTCGAGCGCGCCCCGACGATCGCGGCGCTGCACCACAAGTTCGAGCAGATCCGGTGCAGGGAGCTGGAGAAGTCCCTGAGCGGGGCTCTCAGGGAGCTCTCGGACAGGGAAAGGCAAGCTCTGGACCGGATGACCTCTGCCATGATCAAGAAGATGCTCCACGGGCCGATCTCGCGACTGAAGGCCGGGCGGCAGGACGACGAGGACCTCCTCTACGTCGCGGCTCTCCGGCGGCTCTTCGATCTCGATCCCAAGGAGTGAGTCGCGCGTAGATGGACGCGATTCGAATCGGTACACGGGGGAGCAAGCTGGCGTTGGCCCAGGCGCAGTGGGTCCAAGGGAGGATCCAGGCTCGCTACCCGGGAACCAGCGTGAGCCTGGTCGTGATCCGCACCAGCGGGGACCGCTTCTCCGAGGCCTCGATCGCCGCGCTGGGCGGAAAAGGGCTGTTCGTCAAGGAGATCGAGGAAGCGCTTCTGAGGGGCGAGATCGATATCGCCGTCCATTCGATGAAGGACCTTCCGGCGGAGCTGCCTCCGGGCCTCACGCTCGCGGCAGTGCCGGAGCGGGAGGATCCGCGGGATGTATTGATCAGCAGGAACGGCGAAGGGCTGTACCGGCTCAAGAAAGGCGCCGTTGTCGGGACGGGGAGCCTGCGCCGGCAGGCGCAGCTGCTGTGCTCGCGCCCGGACCTGACGATCGTTTCGATGAGGGGGAACATCGACACGCGGTTGAAGAAGCTCGACTCGGGGACGGTGGACGCGCTGCTTCTCGCCGCCGCCGGACTGAAGCGTCTCGGGTGGGAAGGCAGGATTACGGAATATCTCGAGCCTGAAGTCTGCCTGAGCGCGCCCTGTCAGGGCGCGCTGGCGATCGAAACACGCGCCGGCGACGCAACGTGTGACAAGCTCGGTTTTCTCCACGATCCCTGCAGCGGGTACGAGGTGGCTGCGGAGCGCGGCTTCCTGCAGCGCTTCGGTGGAGGATGCCGCGTTCCGCTGGGAGCGCGGGCGTTCGTGGAAGGCGCGGAGCTTCGTGTCGCCGGCATCGTCGCTGCTCCGGACGGGAGCCGTGCGTGCCGCGGCCGGAGCGCCGGTCCGATCGAACGGGCCTCGGAGCTGGGGCGGGAGCTGGCGGAACGACTGCTTTCGGAAGGAGCGGCGTCGATCATCGCCGCGGCAACGGCCCCCGGGTGACCATGACGCAGCCGAGATCGATGCCTTTGGCGGGAAGGCGGATCGTGGTGACGCGGGCGGCGCCGCAGGCCGGAAAGCTGGCGCGGCTGATCGAAGGCCTGGGCGGGGAAGCGATCGTTTTTCCGACCATCGAGATCCTGCCTCCCGAAGACTACGGGCCGCTCGATCGCGCCATCGAACGCATCGGCGATTACCAGTGGCTGTTTTTCACCAGCGCCAACGGGGTGGAGCGATTTCTCGCCCGCCTGGCGCACTGCAGGAAAACGGTCGAGGAGCTGCGGGCGCTTCGCATCGCGGCGATCGGGCCGGAGACGGCAAAGCGGCTCGCGGCCGCCGGGCTCTCGGCGGTCGTGCCGCAGGACTTTCGCGCCGAGGGCCTGCTGGAAGCCGTCGACCCGGACGAGATCCGCGGAAAAAAAATTCTCTTGCCGAGGGTGGCGGGGGCGCGCGAAATCCTGCCGGAGACCCTGCGCCGGTGGGGAGGAACCGTGGATGTCGTCGAAGCCTACCGGACGGTTCCTCCCGGAGGCGACGGGGCGGCCGCCCTGCGCCGCATGTTCCGCGACTCGCCGCCGGACGCGATCACCTTCACCAGCTCGAGCACCGCGAAACATTTTGCCGAGATGTTTCCCGGCGAGAGCCTGGCCGGGCTCTTGCGCTCCACGGTCATCGCTTGCATCGGACCCGTGACGAGCCGGACCGTGACCGAGCTCGGGCTTCGCGCCGACATCGTGGCGGGGCGGTACACGATCGAAGGTCTCGTGGAAGCCCTGGTAGAGTACTTCGGCTCGCCCGCCGTCTCTCCGCCCCCGGGCGGCAGGGAAGCGGGTTGAAAATCGGCAGGGCCGGGAAGCGACGGCAGAGGCGAGGAAGAATTACGCGGTCCGAGAGGTGGGAAGATGAACTTTCCTTCATATCGCCCGAGAAGGCTGCGGCGTAACGAGCGGTTGCGCGGGATGGTCCGCGAAACCACCCTTTCCCCCGGAAACCTCATCTACCCTCTGTTCGTCGCCCCGGG
Source organism: Candidatus Zixiibacteriota bacterium (assembly GCA_035574315.1). Lineage (NCBI taxonomy): Bacteria > Pseudomonadati > Candidatus Zixiibacteriota > Candidatus Zixiibacteriota bacterium. Next base: position 35,942 of record DATLYW010000051.1, on the reverse strand, counting down.
GCGGGACAAAGTCCGGCCCATCGAATCGATGCCTGGGGTCGCCCAGCTCTCCGTGGACCGCGCCGTGGCCGAGTGCGGCGAGGTCGCCGCTCTCGGGATCCCTGCGGTGGTGCTGTTCGGCATCCCGGAGCGCAAGGACGCCGTGGGATCCGAAGCCTACTCGGATCGCGGGATCGTCCAGCAGGCGGTTCGCGCAATCAAGGAAAAAGTTCCGGAGTTGCTGATCATCACGGACGTTTGCCTGTGCGAGTACACCGATCACGGCCACTGCGGGGTGGTCGTCAACGGCGAGGTGGACAACGACAGGACGCTGGAGCTTCTGGCGCGAGAGGCGCTGTCGCACGCGTGCGCCGGCGCGGACATCGTCGCGCCCTCCGACATGATGGACGGCAGGGTTGCGGCGATCCGCAAGATTCTCGACGAGAACGGCTTCGAGCAGACCGCGATCATGGCGTACGCCGCGAAGTACGCGTCGGGATTCTACGGTCCGTTCCGCGAGGCCGCGGAGTCGGCGCCGCAGTTCGGCGACCGCCGGTCGTACCAGATGGATCCGGCGAACGCGGACGAAGCGCTGCGCGAGGTGGAGCTGGACATCCGCGAGGGGGCGGACATCGTGATGGTGAAGCCGGCGATGGCTTATCTCGACATCGTCTATCGCGTCAAGCAAAAGTTCGGCTACCCGGTCGCCGCATACAACGTGAGCGGCGAGTACGCGATGATCAAGGCAGCCGGCCTCAACCGCTGGATCGAGGAGCCGAGGATCATGATGGAAGTTCTGGTTGCCATCCGCCGCGCTGGGGCCGACATGATCCTCACTTACTTCGCCAAGGACGCCGCGCGCCTCCTGAGGCCCGCTTGAATCCGGATTCCGCAACAGCGATCGGCGCGCGGCGCTACCGGTCGAGCATGTGGGCGAGATCCTGGATTTTGCGCTTGAGGATGCGCTCGCACTCGCCTTCCCGCGCGGGGTCGTGAGCCTGAGCTTCGGACAGACGAAAGACGAGAACCCGACTGCCCTTGATCAGCCGGAGAACGTAAGTGGAAGAATCGGAGTCGTAAGAAGCCTGAACGTCCAGGGCCGGCTCGACCTCGCGGCCAACGCGCCTGGCCCAGGTCTCGATCTCAGGCGCTCCTTCGTCGCCGCGTTTGTGGGTCAGCATGGACCAGGGGGATGCGCGAAATACCGGCCGCCGCGCCGGCCGGTCCGCCGGCGCGGGAGGGAAGAGTCCTCGCAGGGGCAAGACAGCTCCGCCCCGCGCTCGCGAACCTATTTCTTGCGGTAGAGCCCGTCGATGAATCCGCTCTCGTCAAGCTCCTTGATGAAGGTCATGTCGACGAACTGCTCGGGCTTGGCGGTCTTCGCGCGCGGGTCCCGGCCGGAAATCTCCTGAAGCACGGTCTTGATGCCCTCGAGGCTCGGATACTGCTTTTTCGGCAACATCGCCTCGCTGAGGATGTTTTCGCGGCTTTTCTCGAGGATCTCCCTGTCGATGCCGCTTCCCATGAATTTTCCCAGGGCCTTGACGGTTGCTTCCTTGTCCGTCCAGATCTTGTGGACCGCTTCCACGTGCGAACGCACGTAGCGCCGGACCGTGTCGGGGTGCTCGCGGATGAAGCGCCTGGTGGTCGCGACGCCCGTATGCTGGAACACCAGCCCCATCTTCGCGACGTCGGCGATCACCGCGAGCCCCTTCCTCTCCGCAATGAAGCTCGACGGCGGATTGATCACGGCGGCGCTCACCTTGCCCGTAAGAGCGGCGCTCAGCCGGTCCGGGCCGCTCCCTACCTGGACGAGCGTGACGTCCTTGCCGGGGGTCAGGCCGATTCTCCCGAGCGCGTAGCGGGCGATCGAGTCGGTGGCGGAGCCGAAGCGGCTGATGGCGACCGTGCCGCCCTTGAGCTGCTCCGGACTTTTCAGCCCGGGTTTCCCGATCAGCACGTAATTGAGCGAGGTAACGCCGGCGGCCACGAAAACCGCGTCGGAGCCGGCCAGAGCGCTGTTGAGAAGCCCCGGTCCGGAGACCTGGGTGATCGGGACGTCGCCGGAAACCAGCGCTAGAATCGCGGTCGACCCGCCGGTAAAGAAGATGAGCTGGACGTCGAGCCCGTTCTTCGCAAAAATCCCGCTTTCCTTGGCGACCCACGCGGGGAGCTGATCGGCGCTGATCGCGCTATAGCCCACGTTGAGCCGGGTGAGCTGGGCCCGGGCCGGGGAGTAGGCCGCCGTCCACAGGACAAAGGTGAAAAGAAAGATCCGTAAAGCTCTCGGGCGCATGAAACCTCCCTGAAGTCAGCTAGGTGACAATGTAGTACGTCTTCGAATGAAAAAAAAGCCCTTGCCAGGCAAGGGCTTTTTTGAGGAACGCCAGCGGTTGCAACGGACACTATTCCGCGTATTTCTCCGCTCGAAAAGCCTTGTGGCAGCCGCCGCACGCCCCGCTCACGGCCTTGATCTTGGTCTGGATCGCGGCGTCGTCTTTCGATTTCGCGGCGCTTGCCAGCTCGCCGGCGGCTTTTCCGAGGGCTTTGGCCCGCTTTGCGAAGTCGTCGGACATTTCCCAGATCTCCGCTTTGGCCTTGGTCTTTCCGACGTTGCTGCCCTTCGGGAAGAGCCCGGGAATCTTTTCCGCACTGCCCATCAGATCCTTCGCCTTCAGCTCGACGGTCGCGTAGTCCTTGGACTCGGCGGCGGCTTTGATGGCTTTCGCGGCGGCACTCTGATCCTTCATCAATTGTTGCCGTTTGGCCACGGTATCGGCCTGAGCAAAAGCATGGCTCGCCCAGAAAACCGCCGCCCACAGGAACGCCGCCGATCCAAGTAACTTCGTCGCAGTCATGGGGTCTCCTTTCTCGTCAGACGCCTTTATTGACTTTCTTGACCTCGTTGAGCAGTTGCTCGGTCGAGAGCAGATCCTTTTCCGAATTCGTCGGCCGGATGTTGAGATAGCGCACCATCCCTTCCTTGTCGATGATCACGTACGAGCGCTTCGCGAGCCGCCGCGCCTCGTCGTAGACGCCGAAGGCCTTCATCACCTTCCCGTCCCGGTCGCTCAAGAGGGGATAGTTGATCTTCGCGAAATCCGCGAATGCTTTTTGCGAGAAGGGCGCGTTGGCGCTGATGCCGAGAACCTCCGTGTTTTCCGCCTGAAAGGCCGCGTAGTTGTCCGAACCGGACGCCTGGAGGTCCTTGATTCACGTCGGGGAGAAGTCGAGGACGTAGAAATTGATCAGCACGTTCCTGCCCTTGAGGCTGCTCAATTTCAGCGTGCCCCCCTTCGTGCTGGGCAGCTCGAAATCCGGTGCCTTCTGTCCGACCTCCAAGGCGCCGGAATACCGGGCACAGACCAGGACGAAAACGGCCGCACCCAGCATCCCCCGCAGAACCGGTTTGATCGGCTTCATGGTTCCCCCGGTTTTATAAGACGAAATTTTTCGGGAAATATTCGCCGGCAGCGCGGTTCCTTATCGCGCAGTTTTCCACGGGTGTCAATCCCCTAATTCGAGGGGGGAACGCCGACCCCCACCAGGGTTAGACGATTCCTGCGCGCACGGCCAGGACTGCGGCTTCCGTGCGGTTCTTGACCTGGAGCTTCCGGAAAAGAGCCTTGAGGTGGCCCTTGATGGTTTCCCTCGACAGTCCCGTGAGCCGGCTGATCTCGTCGTTGTTGAGCCCTTCGCCTACCAGACGGAGAACGCGGATCTCGACCTCGGAAAGCCCGTGCTTCTCGGCAAACCGCTGGTGCCGCTCGGGCCCGGACCCGTTTTCCTGCCCGGAGGGCTGATCGAGAGTGAGGTGGGCGAGGTAGGGGGAAGCGTGGGACTTGCCCGCGAACGTATGGCGGATGATCTCGATGAAGTCGGCCTGGTCCGCGTCCTTGAGAATGTAGCCCGCCGCGCCGGCCTTGATCGCGGAGATGATCTTTTCGTCGTCGTCGTGGATCGAGAGCATGAGGATCTTGGTCCGCGGGACCAGGGTCGAGATCAGCTTTGCGGCCTTGATGCCGTCCATCTTCGGCATACGCACGTCCAGCAGGGCGATGTCCGGCCGGGTCTCGCGCGCCCGCAATACCGCCTCCTGGCCGTCCGCGGCGTCGGCCACGACCTTGATGTCGCGGGCGCTCTCCAGGAGCTTTTTCAGGCTCTGGCGGAACAGCCGCTCGTCATCGGCGATCAGCAGCTTAAGCGGCATGAGCCTCGTCTCCTTTCCAGGTACGCATCGGGAGCCTGACGGTGACCGCGAACCCTCCCTCGACCCGGTTCTCCGCGAAGATCTCGCCTCCGTGGGCTTCCGCAACGAGCTTGCAATAGGGAAGGCCGAGGCCCGTTCCGGTTTCCGCCTTGGCCTTGTCGCGCGAGTAGAAGCGGTCGAAGATGCGCTCCAGGTCAGCCTCGGGAATCCCCGTGCCTTCGTCCTCGACGCGAAGCTCGAGCCAGCCCTCGGGCTCGTTCGCCCCGCGCGCGGTTGCGATGACGGCGACCCGGCCGCGGTCGGGCGAGAACTTGATCGCGTTGCTGAGGAGGTTGATCATCAGTCGGGTCAGCCGCCGTTTGTCACCGACCACCGTGTCCGGGATGCGCTCCGCCCGAATCGTGATGCCGATCCCCTTGTCGTCGATATCGGGAGCGAGCACCCTCAGGCTGGCCTGCACGATCTCGTCGAGCCGGAAGGCGCTTCGCGAGAGGGGAATCTCCCCGAAATCGGAACGGTAGAGGTCGAGCATCTCGTTGACCATGCCGATGACCAGATCTCCCGCGCTCACGAGGTCGAGCAGGATCCGCTTTCCCTGGCCCCCGTTGAGATCCTGCGGGTTCTGTTCGAGTCGCTCCAGCGTCTTCTTGATGCCGAGCAGCGGATTCTTGAGGTCGTGCGCGATCATGTGCACCATCGCGGCGCGCTTTTGCTCGGTCTCCAGGAGCTGCTTGCCCCGCTCCTCGATCTTGTCCTCGAGGTTGCGGCGATAGCGTTCGACCTCGGCCCTCGACCGCCTCAGCTCCTCGAGCATGTGATTGAAGGAGGTCGCCAGGGTGCCGATCTCGTCGTTGGAGCCGCCCTGAACGGGGGCCGAATAGTTACCCGCCGCAACCTGCTCGGTTCCGGAAACCAGCTCGTTGAGCGGTCGCGTCAGCCGACGGCTGAGATACCAGGAGGCCGCGAGCGCCAGCAGGATCCCTACCAGGGCCACGGCCGCGAGAGTCAACCTCAGGGTCGCGATCGCGGCAGTCAGCTCGTGCGCCGGAAAGAAGACCGATATCACTCCCTCGGGGCCGCGGTCCGTTTGCAGGGGCAAACGGATTTCCAGAAGGCGCGAAGCGCCGTTGTGGTGCCAGATCGGCGCGCCGTCCTCGGTCGCGGAAGCGCCCGGCGGCGGCAGGGAGGGCTTCGAGCCTTGTGCCGCGAGATAGAGGCGTGGTCCAACCGCCACGCGCACCTTGCCTCCGGCGACCTGCTCGAGCTTCCTGATCAGCTCGGGATTGAGCGCGTAGCCGGCGCTGACCACTCCGCGGATTCCCCCGGCGTAAACGCTCTGCGCAGCGCGGAGATAGGCTCGGCCGTCGCGTTCCTCGATCCCGTAAGTCGCCATGCCGCCCGAGCCCTTCAGGAGCCCTTCGACGTCCGGGCTCAGCCGAGGCGCGTCCCCGTAGCGCGTCGGATCGTGAACGCGCAGAAAGATGCTCCCGCCCGGCTCGAGAATCTCGATGAAGTCGAGCTGGATCGATCCCACGAGCGGCAGGAGATGCTGGAAGAGACGGTCGCGGCCGCCTCTTTTCAGCGCGCCGATGACGCCCGGCATCTCGGCGATCCAGTGGACCAGTCCGGTCACGGTTTCCTGCCGCTCGCTGAGGAGCAGGTTGATCTGTTCAGCCTGCGTGCGCGACTTCTCCGTGAACCGCCGCTCGAGAATCGTCGAAAGCATGCGCGAGCTCCAGAAGAACGCCAGCCCCATCGGTATGAGGATGACGAGCAGCGAGGCGAGCAGGAGCTTGTGCAGGAGCCGGCGCACTCAATCCTCCCGGCCGTTCCTCGACGCCGTCGCGAACTTCGCGAACCCGCGCATCCACTCCAGAACGAGGCGATCCGGGTCGCGTCTGGAAACGGCGAGCTGCCGCCTGGTGAACGGATAGGTTCCGTTCTCGACGTTGGCGGGCGACGGGAACTTGCCGTCGACCGCGAGCACCTTGACCCTCTCGGCCGCGGCTTCTTCCGGGCGCACGATTCCGTAGCCGATCGAGCCCTGGACGCGCTTCACGGTTCTCAGGACCTTTTCCTTGGTGGCTCGCAGGACGAAGGCCTTTTCCGTCCCGCGGAAACCCTTGCCGAAGAGGATTTCGACGAACACCTTGTGGAGAGCGGAGTCCGGTTCACGGGTGAGCGGGACGATGCCCTGATTTTCGCCGCCGATCTGGCTCCAGTCGGTGATCTGCCCCAGGTAGATCCGGCGCAGGCGGGCAAGGCTGATATCGAGAACGGTGTTGGCGGGATAGGTGAGCAGCAGGACCGGGTCGCGCCCCAGCGCCTCGATGTGGAGCTGCGCGCGTTCGGCGTCGCTCGGATTGCGCGCCAGAAGCCCGACGTGCAGGTCGCCGCTGCGGACGGCCTTGAGGGCGTAGTTGGAGTTCGCTTTTCGGATCTCGACGGTGACACCGGCGCGGGAGGCGCGGAACTGCTCGGAGAACCGTTCCGCGAGCGGGGTCAGGGATTGGGCGCCCCCGACGACGATACGACTCTGCCCGGCGGCCAGCGCCGGAGCAAAGGCGACCAGGACCCAGCACGCGACCGACCGTAGCATTTTCGACCCGTGGACACGCGGCGCCAGACGAACGGCCTCTTATAGGCTTTCCGCCGAGGTACTGTCAAGAAACCGGGGCGCTCGGCGCGGAGGAGCGGTCTCGTATCACGGACGGCGACGGTCTTCCTCGAGAGGCTCCGGCGAGAGCGTAAGGACGCGATGCGCGCTCGCGCGGGCTTCGGTCCCGGAATCCGACAGCAGCCGTCCCTGCGCCCACAGCGGATGCTGATCGCGATAGTGGGGCGAGAGCCAATGCCCCGATTGCCCCGAAGGGAGCACGTAGCGGAAACGCGGGGGCGAGTCGAGCTCGACGATAAAGCGAAGCGAGGCACCCACTACCTGCCGATAAGGATTGGAGTGGCGATAAAATCCCAGGTTCACGGTCACGCCGTCACCTGGAGCCGGCGAAGGACCGATCGAGAGAAGCGGCTTCAGCGCCGCTACCCGGCTCAAGGGATGATCGAGGGTCAGTGTGTGAATTCTTCCCCAGCGCCAGCGATCGAGCTCCGGTCCCAGCGAAAAGACCATTTCGTCGTGAACCTCGCGCAAGCAACGGCTCACCAGAGTCGTCCGCGAGACGCGGCGGAACCACGGTGACTCCGGGTCCTTCAGGATGTCGCCGAGGGGCAGCAGACACTGGTTGAAGACTTCCAGGTAGGCCGGCATCAGCTCCTCTCCCAGAACCGGAAGCAGCAGCGCGGCCATCAGCTTCTGGTGCAGCGCATGGAAGATCGCGGCGGGCACGCTGTCGACCGTGCAGCTCCCGTCCCAGCCGAGCAGGAGCCGCGCGAGCTCCCCCTCTCCCTGCCGCCGGGCGGCCGCGGCTTCGAGATCGGGCCGCAGCGCGGCGAGGAGCTCCCTGGCGTGCAGGGAGACGACATCGAGCTGCAGCGCGGCGCAGTCGTCGGGAGAAAGCTCCCGCTTCTCGGCGAGCACCCGGCGGATGCGCTCGATGCGGTACGGCGGTTCGAAGAAATGCGAAAGGTAGCGAGGATAGGAGGCGTCGGCGATCGGGTGATTGGCGCTCGCGATGATTCCCTCGGGCGGATTGAAGAGGCGCGGCAACTCTTCGAACGGGGCGTAACCCAGCCAGTCGTTTTCCTTTCGCCAGCCCTCCAGTGGAAGCAGAGGCGGAGCCGCCGCGCGTAGCGGGACCTTTCCGGCCAGGCTGTAACCGATGTTCCCGTCGATGTCGGCGAAGAGATAGTTCAGCGTCGGCGCTCCGTGATGCGAGAGCGCACGGAGAAACGCCGGCCAATCCTCCGCCCGGTTGACATGGTAAACGGCGGCGAGCTCCTGGCTGGCTTCGTGAGCGGTCCAGCGCAGCGAGAGAACCTCCGTCGAGCTTGCGGCTTCGGAAAAATCGCTCAGGACCGGACCGTGGCGGGTGGAACGCACGATCTTGCGGAGCGGTGCGGCGCCGCGCACGCGCACGACCTCCTCGCGCCGTTCCATGCGCTCCCATCCGGTGGGGGTGAGATAGAGCTCGGGGTCGAGTCGATGGAGTCTTTCGCGGTAGAGCTCCACGTCGTCGCACAGGGCCGCCGTCACGCCCCATGCGATCCTGCGGTTGTGGCCGATATGGATACAGGGAGCGCCCGGGATCGACGCTCCCCAAACGTCGTACGAGACCGGTTGCCCCGCAGGCCCGGCGCGAAGCCCCATCAGGTACCAGACCGAGGGAAGCGTCATGCGCAGATGAGGGTCGTTGGCGAGGATCGCCTTGCCGGTGGCGGAGCGTTTTCCGGAAACGGCCCAGGCGTTGCTGCCGTGACCGGCGGCAAGGTCGCCGAGGATCGCGCCCGTGAACGTCCATGCGCGGGCCGCGCCGTCCCATGCCGCCGCGACGACCGCCGGGGCCGCCGCCGAACGCGGGCGGAGCGCAGAAAAGATCTCGTTTTGGTCGCCGAGGCGGCGCGCGATCGCGATCATGTTGAGACGCGAGAACAGGGCGGTGGAAAGCAGCAGGGCGAAGCCCTTGGCGATCGTGAGCGTGTCCACCGGGGACCACGGCTCGGGCTCGTAGCGCAGAAGCCGGAACTCCCACGGCAGGCGCTTGAGGTTGTCTTCGATGTAGCGATTGACCCCTTCGCAGTAGGCGCGCAGCCGCTCGCGGTCGTCCTCCGGCGACCGCTCGAACGCGACCTCCGCGCTTCGGCGAATCCCGAGCAGTCGCACGAAATAGTCGAAATCCGCGCTGCGACACGCCCTGAACTGAACCGAAAGCTCGCGCCACGGAACCGGAAACGACCCGAAGATCTCGGCGAGCCGCCCGCTGAGAAACCGGCGATTCATGTCCATCTGCCAGAGTCGTTCGTGGGCGTGGAGATAGCCCTGGGCGATGAAGAGGTCGCGCTCGCCCTCCGCGCGGACCCGCGGGACACCGTAGTCGTCCCAGTGGACCGTTACGGTTCGCTCCAGCCCGGGGACGACACGCTCACCCGCGTAGCGCGGGGCGGAGGATCGCGCGGCGAGGAAAAGGAGGGGCTTGAGCAGAGCGGAAAACAGGATCGCAGCCAGGCCGGTTCTCGGCGTCTCCATCGCGCGGCCGGCGGAACGAAGCTACAGGATCGCTTTCACCGAAGGGCGGGCCTTCATGCGCCGGAGATAGTCACCGAGCCGCGGCAGCGAGCCGTGCGGGAGGGCGCCGAAGTTCTCGAGCCGCAGCAGCCGCGGAATCAGGTCGGCGTCGGCGAGCGAGAATTCGCCGGCCAAATAGGGCTTGTCGCCCAGCTCAGTTTCAAATCTCTCGAGAAGCGTTCGCACCTCCGCTCGCGCGCTTTCCAGGGCCGCGGGGTTGCGTTCTTTTTCATCCTTCATCGCCTCCGAGCGGAGCCTCTGGTAGGCGGTCTCCATCTGAGTCAGCCCGTAGTCGACGAGGATGCGAACTCGAGCGCGGCGGCCGAAGTCCGCCGGCATCAGCGGCGGGTCCGGATATTTCTCGTTCAGGTACTCGTTGATGATGCAGCTCTCGTAAACGACGGTATCCCCGTCGACCAGGGCCGGCACCTTGCCGTACGGATTGATCTTCAGGTACCCGGGCGTCTTTTGCTCCTTTTTCCTGAGATCGATGGGGACCGTCTCGTAGGGGAGTCGCTTCTCTTCCAGCACCACCTTGACGCGTTGGCAGTTGGGGGAAGACCTGAAGTCGTAGAGCTTGATCATCGAGGCCTTTCTCCTTTCCGGCGATCTCGCACGGTAACGGTATATACTAGGATTCGTTGCGGACCGGAAGGGTCGGCCGCCTTGATTTATCGACGCGTTGGTGTTAGAGAGTCTCCTCTTTCGGAGAACCCGTGGACCCGGAAACATCCGCCAGCGCGATCCTCGCGGGGTTGAAGGACGCGGGGATCGATTTCGTCGCCAGTCTCCCCGACATCAATCTGGCCGCGCTGCTGCGAGCGGTCGATCAAGATCGCGCGCTGCTGCACGTGCCGGTTTGCCGGGAAGAGGAAGGCATCGGGATTTGCGCCGGCGCGTACCTGGTCGGGAGGAAGTGCGCCGCCGTCATGCAGAACGGCGGCTTTTTCAACAGCAACAACGCCATCGTCAGCACGCTCCTCCAGTACCAGATCCCGTTGCTGCTGCTCATCTACTATGCCGGTGACATAGGGGATCGAACCTTCAGCGCCACCGGGGCGATGACCGAGCCGGTTCTGGGAGCGCTGGGAATTCGCTTTTACGTGCTGCGCGATCCCGCGCATGCCGCGGAGCTGCTGCGGCGGGCGCAGATCCTGGCCGAGGACTCCCGCCGGCCCGTTGCGGTACTCCTTACCAGGGAAGCGCTCGGCCACCGACCGCCGATCGGGATGCTCTAAAAGGGGCGCGGAGAGATTCGGACCAGATGAGGCGCATCGACTGTTTGCGGGCATTGGCGGCCCACGCCGCGGAGGCGCTGGTCGTGACCTCGGCCGGGGCCACCACGCTGGAGTGGAACGCGGTTCGACCGGGTGACGGCAACCTGCGGGTGCGGACGCTGGGGCTCTGCTCGTCGATTGCGCTGGGGATGGCGCTCGGGTTGCCGCGCCGGAAGGTGATCGCCCTGGACGGAGACGGCTCGCTGTTGATGAATCTCTGCTCGCTCCCGACGATCGCGCGGATGAATCCGCCGAATCTCCTGCACATCGTTTTCGACAACGGGATTTATGAGGCCTCGGGGCGCCGGCCCACGGCGACGAGCGCCGGGGCGGATCTCGTGGCGATGGCGCGCGGGGCGGGAATAAAGCGCGCTCTCTGGGCCGACTCGGTGGAATCGTTCGACATGGCGGCGGCGTCGGCCCTCCGCGGAGGCGGGCTCACTTTCATCGGAGTCAAGGTGGAGCCCGTTCGCGCCGAAGTTGCCCCCTACCCGATGGACGAGGTCGAGAACAAGTACCGCTTTATCCGCTACGTCGAAAAGACCGAGGGCATCCAGATCCTGAAAAGCGGCCTGCCCGCAAGCTACAGCAAATGACCGGGCGAACAGCGGCCGCAAGAGGCTTGCACGGAGCGAAGCGGTTGAACGCCTCGAATTGTTTGAGCCGTTGACGTGACTGCCATGCAGGTGGACATCGAGTTCAACTCAGGAGCGCAGCTTCCTCTGGACGCGATCCCGGAGCTTGCCCGCCTCGCGGAGGAGCACGGCTTCGGCTGCGCCTGGGGCGGCGAGGCCAACAACAAGGATCCGACGGTCATGTTGTCGGCGATTGCGGCGGTCACCCGCCGGTTGAAGATCGGCTCGGCGGTCTATCACATCCTGGGACGCACCCCGGTGACGCTCGCACTCCAGGCGGCCGGCCTCAACGAGCTGTCCCGGGGGCGGTTCCTGCTGGGCGTGGGGGTTTCCAATCCGACGATCGCACGCTGGCACGGGCTCTCGCTCGATCATCCGATGGGCCGGATCGAGGAGTATCTGGAAATCGTCCGGCGCGCCTTGAGCGGGGAGAAGCTGGATTTCGACGGACGGTACTTCAGCGCCCACGGCTTCAAGATGGCGTTTCGCCCCGGGGAGAATCCCGTGCCGGTCTATCTCGCGGCATTCGGGCCGAAGATGAGCCGCCTCGCCGGACGGATCGCCGACGGGGTCCTCATCAACATGGCGAACCCCCGCGAGATCGAGCGCATCGCCGAGGAAGCGAGGAGCGGGGCGGCGCAGGCGGGCAAGGATCCGCATCGCCTGGAGATCATCTGCAAGGTCCGCTGCTCCATCGCCGCGAGCCACGGGGAAGCACGCGAGGCCCTGAGCCACGCGCTGACGTACTATGCTCTGGCCGATTATTATCGCGACCTGCTCACCCGAATGGGGTTCGGAGAAGAGGTGGAAGCGATGCGAGCGGCCTGGCGCGCCGGAGGTTTCCACGCGGCGCGCAAGCTCGTCACTGCCAGGCTGTTCGACGGATTGCCGCTGGTTGCGGCAACCTCGGCGGCGGAGGTTGCGGAGCAAATTGAACCGTACCGGCGGGCGGGGGCGACGCGCGTGATTCTTCCGTACGTTGCGGCCACGAAAGACCCCGTCGCGGAGCTGGGGAATTTTTTACGATACTGGAATCCGGCGCTCACCGGACTCCAGGAGTGAAGGAGTCGAACCATGCCGTTCGAGCTATTGAATCCGGAAGGGCTGGAACCTCCGGTGGGGTATGCCCACGTGGCCAGGATCACCGGCGGCACGATCGTTCACGTGGCCGGACAGGCACCTTTCGACGCCAACGGAGCGGTGGTCGGCAAGGGGGATTTCGTCGCTCAGTTCGCCCAGGTGGTGCGCAACTTGAAGACGGCCGTCGAGGCAGCCGGGGGCCATCCCCGCCAGTACGCGGCATTGACGATCTATGTGACGGATCTGAACGAGTATTGGGGCAACAAGAAGGCCCTGGGCGCAATTTACCGCCAGGTTTTCGAAAAGCACTTTCCCGCAATCACTCTGGTCGAAGTTAGGGGGCTTTACAACCCGGACTGCAAGCTCGAAATCTCGGGGATAGCCGTCATCGACTGACCTCAAGCCCACGTCCTGCCTTAGCAGGCGATTCCCTACGGGTAGATCGCTAGAAATTGCGCAGTCTTGACATATCTCGCACGTGATTACCTCTTGTGTCATGTGGAATGGTGAATCAACTATCGGTTTTACAATAACTTCGAAATTTGGCACCCCGTTTGCTTTGCGATAGGGCATGAGCTACCAAGCAATGAGAGCTGTCCCTGCCATCGAACAGGAACGAGATTACGACCTCTTCGAGACCGTGACCGAAGAGGAGATTCTGGTTCTCTGGCGCTCGATCAAGGGCAAGGCTTTGTCCGAAGACGAGGCCTGGCAGGCGGTCGTGACCGGGATGGCCCTGGATATCGCTTTCGCAAAGAGCCGACGCTCGAACCAGATCGAGCACTGAAGGTTCCCCGGAATCCTCCTTCCCTCCGGGAGAGCCCGCGGTTCCCGACCCCAGACGACGCGGCGGCGCTCCCGATTCGATCGAAAACCCCTCGAACGGACACCGTGGCTTTGCCCCCCGGGCCTCGCCGACGAAAGGCGGTGGCAGGACTACGACGACGGGCATCTCGAAGCACAAGGGCTTTGAACCCGTCCCTGCGCCCTCGCCGGTCCGGGGTCTCCGGTTCAAACCTTCGCGCCTTTATACCGGGCCGTTTAAGCGACTGAACTCGCGGTCGAGCGGCCAAAGCGAGGCCGGCCACTCAGGTTTGCGTAGCCTGCGGGTCGGCAACGGCGAGCAGCCGGGCCAGATGCCGTCGATGGGGATCCTGTGCGCCTTTAATACGGCGGAGAATCTCGGAGGTCTCGGGGTCGTCGGCGAGGCGAAGCTCGTGCGCGACGATGAAATTCTCGAGCTCGGCCTGGTCGCGCACGTCCTGCATGAGGCGCGCCCAGTGATTTTTACCCGCGGCAAGCTCCCCGGACGGTGTTCGTGCCCAGCCGCGTTCCCTCTCGATAAGGCTCCGCACCCACCGGGCCTGCTCGTGCTTTTCCGCCGCGATGCGGCGCAGTTGCGCCCCGACATGAGGGTATGGGGCGGCCTCCGCATGGAACTCGAGCTGCCGCGCCAGGTGCTCCAGGCGCTCGAAGAGCCCCACCAGAATTTCCATCGGTTCGGCCGGATGCGACGCGCCATCTCCACCGCCGTGCTCCGGAAAAAGCAACTCCCTGAGCTTGCTCCAACCGCCCATTTTTTCGCTCCCCGTTGCGCAAAATATGGGCGGGGTCGCCGCTTTGTCAAGCAGGGGACCGTCTCCGTGCCCCTGCTCGCTTCCAGCCGCGAGCACCTGGACGCATTGACTCGTCCGGCAAAATCTGTTTGAATTCAGCTTGATTTCAGGAACCTTATGTCGCGGATAACCGTCGAAGACTGTTTACGGCAGGTTTCGAACCGTTTCGAGCTCGTAATGCTTGCGTCGAAAAGGGCGAGGCAGCTTTTCAAGGGCGCCAAGCCTTCGATCGACTCGGACAACCGCGAGGTGGTCGTCGCCTTGCGTGAAATCGCGGCCGGAAAGGTACGGAAGAAGCCTCAAGAGATCTGACTCGCCGCGGTCGCGTCTCTTGCCTTGCCCAAGGCGATCCCAGCCACTTTATTGCGCTTGTTTGTCTTCTGCCCGGGGCGTTTTGCTCGCTCCGGCGACATCTGGAGCCGCTGTTGAGGGATTGAACCTCTCATGGCCGAAAGGAAGAAAGAAGCGCCAAGCAAGCCGCCGGTTTCGGTCGTAGATCTCCAGGACCTCGACGAGGACGAGGCGCCCGAAGGAGAAGGCCGTTCTCTCGTTCCCTACGACCCGCTCCAGCGATACCTCGCCGAGATTCGTCGTTTTCCCGTACTGAGCCGGGAGGAGGAGTTCCGCCTGGCCGTCGAGTTCAAGGAGTACGGCAATCTCGAGGCGGCATACCGCCTGGTCACCGCGAATCTGCGGCTCGTGGTGATGATCGCGCGCGAATATCAGAAAGCCTTCAAAAATCTCCTCGACCTCATCCAGGAAGGGAACATGGGGTTGATGGAGGCCGTCAAGAATTTCGATCCGTACCGGGGGGTTCGCTTTCCTTCGTACGCGGTATGGTGGATCCGGGCTTACATAATCCGCTACATCATGAACGACTGGCGGATGGTGAAAATCGGGACGACCCAAGCCCAGCGCAAGCTGTTTTTCAATCTGCAGAAGGAAAAGGAAAAGCTCGAGGCCGAGGGGCTCACTCCCGGACCGAAGCTTCTGGCACAGCGGCTGAACGTCAGGGAGGACGAAGTCGTGGATATGGAGCAGCGCCTGGCCCATCGAGATCTTTCGATCGACATGCCGCTCGGCGACGACGAAGACGCGACCCTGCTGAATTTCCTCCCCGACGATCGGCAGACTCCGGAAGAGCAGGTCGCGAAAAATCAGTACCAGGCGCTGCTGCGCGAAAAGATGGAGAGCTTCGCCAGCGGGCTGAAGGACAAGGAGCTCGTCATTTACCGCGAGCGGCTGCTGAACGAAGACCCGTTGACGCTGCGCGAGATCGGCGAGAAGTACGGTATCAGCAGGGAACGCGTGCGCCAGATCGAAGAGCGCCTGAAGAAGAAGCTGAAAGCCTACCTCGACAAGGAGCTCAAGGACTTCGGCAGCGCAGTGACCGGTTCCGGGTGAGCGGAAGGGTGCTCGCTCGAGCGTCTTCCCGGCACCGCCTTCCTTTTCGAGACGACCGACGCGGCCGGAAGCTTGCGTGTCCGGCACGGTTCTGATACCAAAATCGGATTGAAGCTCGCAGGGAGGAACTGTGCGTTTCGAGAAGGAAGTCGAGATCGCGGCTCCCAGGGAAAAAGTTTGGAACTTCATCTGGGACGTCGATCGTTTCATCGCCTGCGTGCCCGGCTGCAGGGACGCCAAGACACTGGAAGCCGGCAAGCGCTACTCCGCGACGATGGTCGAGAAGGTGGGGCCGTTTCGCGTCGAGTTCCCGACCACGATCGAGGTGCTGGAGCGCGAGGAGCTCGCGCGCGTGAAAGCGCGCGCCGCGGGCGCGGACAACAAGATCGGCAGCCGGATGAAACTGGACCTGGACGTGCGCCTGCGTGAGGCGGGCGATCGGACGATTCTGGAATTCGTGGCGGATGTGGATATTCTCGGCAAGCTCGCGGCCCTGGGACACGGCATCATCAAGCGCAAAGCGGATCAGGTGCTCGACGAGTTCGCCGCCGCAGTGAAGCAAAAACTGGAAGGAGACGCGTAAATGCTGCGACGGTTTCGCCTCGAGGAGCCGCGAAGCGTACCCGAGGTCTCCGAACTGCTCGGCCGGTACGGCGATTCGGCGAAGATCTACGCCGGGGGCACGGAGCTGCTGCTGGCGATGAAGGAGGGGCTGGTCCGCTACGAGCGGCTGATCAACGTGAAGGGTGTCCCCGGGCTCGACGGGGTCAGGGTGGAGGACGGGACGCTCTGCGTCGGCTCTCTCTGCACGCACCGCCGGCTGGAGCGGGATCCGTTGGTGTGCGAGCGTCTGCCGGCGCTCGCCGAGCTGGAGCACAACGTCGCCAACGTGCGCGTGCGCGAAGCGGGGACGATCGGCGGTAACCTCTGCTTCGCGGAGCCCCACGCCGACCCTGGCACGCTGCTCGTCGCGCTGGGGGCCTCGATGAGGGCCGAACGGGCGGGGTCGAAACGGGAGATCGCGGCGGAGTCCTTTTTCGTAGACGCTTACGAGACCGGTTTGGAACCGGACGAGGTTTTGACCGAGATCCGCATCCCGCTGCCGCAACCGCCGTCGGGAATCGCGTACCTGAAATTCGGGTATCTGGAGCGGCCCAGCGTCGGCGTGGCGGTCGTCGTGCGCTCCGGCGCCTCGCGAGCGATCGAGGACATCCGCGTCGCCGTTGGCTGCGCCGGTCCCGCTCCACGCCGGGCGCCCGAAGCCGAGGAGATTCTCAAGGGGAAAACGTTCGACGAGGCGGCGCCCCTGCTGGAGCAGGCCGGAGCCGCCGCTGCCAGGACAGCGCGGGCGATCAGCGACCTGCACGGATCGCAGGAATACAAGGAACACATCGTCGGGGTGCTTTTGAAGCGCGCGTTTCAGAAGGCCGCGAGCCAGTGTTGAGGGAGATTTCATGCTGAAGGGGACGGTTAGACGACCGGACGCGCAGACGATACCTGTGTCCTTCACGTTGAACGGCAAGCCGCAGGACCTCGAGGTCGAGCCGCACGAGCTGCTGCTCGATGTGGTGCGCGACCGGCTCGGGCTGACGGGGGCGAAGCGGTCTTGTGACGTTCAGGTCTGCGGCGCCTGTACGCTGCTGGTCGACGGCCGGCCGGTGAGCGCTTGCACCACGCTGGCGTTCGAGGTCAGAGGCCGCTCCGTGCTGACGATCGAGGGTCTGGCGGAGAACGGCACGCTGCACCCGCTGCAGGAAGCCTTCATCGAGCACGGGGGCTTCCAGTGCGGCTTTTGCACCCCAGGGATGATCCTGGCGGCGAAAGCGTTGCTCGACGAAAACCCGAATCCCACCGAAGCCGAGCTCAAGCATTTCATGCACGGCAACATTTGCCGCTGCACGGGCTACAAGAAGATCATCGAATCGATCATGGCGGCGGCGAAGAAGCTGCGCGCGAAGAACTCGTAGTTCGAGCCGTTCGGGCGGTTCAGACGGTTACAATTCCACGGCTCGAACGGTTGAAACCGCGTTGTCTAGTCTTCGATCCCGTATTCTTGCCATTGGCTTGCGACGCGCTCCAGATGCTCGCGGGGCGGTAGCGAGACCGCGGGGTACTCGTGCTTGCGCGTGGCGTCGATCGCCAGCCTCGAGCCGAGGTAACGGCTCGGATGGTGCTGGGGCACCGAGGCGGGAGCCTGTGAGGGGTCGAGGCCGACCGCCTGAACATCCCGCTCTATGTAGACGTCCCGGTCGGGCCGCACGTGCCAGCTCAGCGCCCAGTCCACGGCGAAATCGTCCCAGATATCGATGTCGTCGTCGACGACCACCGTGATCTTTCCGAAGCCGGTGCGCATCGACCAGATCCCGTACATGAGCTGCCGGACCTGCCCCTCGAACTGTTTCTTCAGGGAAACCACCACGTAGGCGCCGCTGCCCCCGGCTTCCTTGAGCCGCACGTCCCTGACCGGCAGGCCGAGCGCGTGCTTGAGATGCTTGTACAGCGGCCATTCGCGTCCGACGCCGCGGATGCAGCTCGATTCCGACGGCGGCATCTGACTGATGAAGGCCTGATAGATGGGCCGGTTGCGAAACGTCATGCACTTGACGTTGAAATAGGGTTCGTTGCCCGCCGGGCCCATGTAGCCGGTGTACTCACCGAACGGCCCTTCGGGTTCCAGGCTGTTCGGCGGGATTTCGCCTTCGAGCACGATCTCCGCGGTTGCGGGCACCTCGAGCGGGACGGTCTCGCACGGCACGAGGTCGACCGGCTCGCCGCGAAGCGCTCCGGCGACCGCGTATTCGTCCAGCGCCTCGGCCATTTTTGATACCGAGACGTAGCCGATCGAGGGGTCGGCACCGATTACGACCGCGACCGGGGTGGGCAGGTTGCGCTCGTTGTTTTTCCGGATGTGCCAGGCCGCGTCCTGGCGCTTGCCGATCAGGAACCCGGTCTTGTTTCGGCCCTTCACCTGCATGCGGTACGTGCCGATGTTCCGGATCCCGGTATCCGGATCCTTGGTCACGACGTACGGCGAGGTGAAGAACGGGCCCGGGTCCTGTCCGACGGTCCAGATCGGCACCGGCAGCTCGAGGATATTCACGTCGTCTCCGTGGCGGATGTTTTCCTTGCAGGGACCGGTCTTCACGATGCGGGGCGGAATGGGCTCCTCGAGAGCGCGATCCCACTTGCGGTTGATCCCTTCGACCGAATCGGTTTCGAGGCCGATTGCGTAGATCTCCTTGGAAGCGCCGAGCACGCCGGCGACCACCGGAATCTCGAACCCTTTCACGCGCTCGAACATCAAGGCGGGCCGGCGCGCCGGCTCGATCTTCTTGAAGAGCTGCCGGCACACCGCGGCGATCTCCCAATCCTTGTCGACTTCTTTTTTCACACGCTTGAGCTTGCCCTTGCGCTCGAGCGCGGCGAGGTACTCCCTCAGGTCCCGATAAGCCATTCCGCCTCCCCGAAAACGGTCGCGTGGAGCGTATCTTAGTCGCAATTCGTTAAGGTATCAACGATCGGGCGCTGCCCCGGTGGAGCGGCAGGACCGAATCGATGCGGCGTCGGGGGCCGTTCCGGTCGCGCCGGGTCGACCTCGCGGCGCGACCGTGGGGATCAGGCGCGGATTTCCGCCCGCATGAAGATGATGTAGGAGATGCCGAAACAGACCGCGACCAGACCGAAAAGCGTGGTGATGTGCGGCCAGATGAGATTGAGGCTCTGCCCCAGGGCGAGGGGCGTCGGCAAGATCCCCTCGGCCTGGCTCTGCAACGCCAGACCGAACACCCGCGCCGCGGGATTCAAGAGGATGTGGACGCTTTCGGAAAAGAGGGTGCTCGGTGAGATCCGGCTCACGATCGTCTCGATCTCGGAACGACGGGCCAGCTGCTCCGGCGTCGACGGGTCGGGGACGAGGAGGCCGCCGATCGCCTGGCTCACGATCGACACGAACAGCGCGAGAAAAAGCCAGACCGCCATCGACGCGAGCGCCGCGGTCACGGTCCTCTGGAAAACCAGGGAGAACAGAAGCGCGAGCGCGAGCCAGAAACCGACGTAGAAGATGCCCACCGTGATGAAGATCAGCATACGCCAGATTTCCTCGGCGTTGGGCGGGAAGCCGAGCAAGGTGATTCCGAGGCCGATCACCAGAAGGAGGATCGAGCTCCAGAGAATCGAGACCGTGGCGAGACCGGCGAAGAACTTGCCGTTGATCAGGCTGTCCCGGTAGATCGGCTGCGAGAGCACCCGGCTGAGCGTGCCGCGCGCGTACTCCCCGCTGATCGCGTCGAAGCCCAGGGTGATCCCGACGAGCGGCCCGAAAAATCCGAGGAACGTGGCGAGCGAAAAGAGCGTTTCGCCGCTCGAGGTCAGCAGGAGAAGGAAAACGTACTGGGAAGGAACACTCTCCGAGTTCTGCCGGATCGCCTGCCCGGTGGCGTAAACGGCCCACAGCCCGCTGAGCACGATGATGATCAGCAGGATCATGAAACGGCGGCTGCTGAAGTGATCCGCCAGCTCTTTCCAGAAGACGATTCCCATCGGTCTAGGCCTCGCGGAAATATTTCAAATAGATGTCCTCGAGCGTCGGATCCTCGGAGCGCAGCTGCAGGAGCGGCAGGTGCCTGGCCGCGAGCAGGGACAGAAGGTCGGGGCGCACGTCCCGCGTGCAGCGCAGGAGCCAGCCGTGAGCGCGCCGTTCGATCTCGTCGACCCCCGAAAGCGAGTGCAGATCCCGCTCGAGGTCGTCGCTGCCGTTGCCCACCTCGACGAGGAAGTTGTACCGCCGCTCCCTGAGCATCGCCCGGCCGAGCTCGTCGAGCTGTCCCTGAACGACGAGCCTGCCGCGCACGATGATGCCGATGCGGTTGCAGATCGCCTGGACCTGCTGCAGCGCGTGCGACGAGAGCATGACCGTGAGATTGTGCTCCCGGTTCAGGTTGCGAATCAGCTCGAGGATCCGGATCGCCCCGTCCGGGTCGATTCCCAGCGTGGGCTCGTCCAGAATAACGGCGCGCGGCTCCTTGATGAGCACTTCGGCGATGCCCAGACGCTGCTTCATTCCCCGCGAAAACTCCCGCACGAGCCGGCGCCCATCGTCCGTCAGCCCGACCTTGTCGAGAACGTCGACGATGCGCCGCCGCGCCTCATCCTCCGGAATCCGGTTGAGGCGCGCCACATACAGGAGATTCTCGCGCGCGGTCAGGTCCTCGTAGAATCCCGGGTTTTCCGGCAGGTAGCCCACGCGCCGTTTGACCTCCAGGGGCTGGCGCGTGGGGTCGAATCCGCAGACCAAGGCGCTGCCCGCGGTCGGCTCGGTGAGACCGAGCAGCATCAGGATGGTCGTCGTTTTCCCCGCGCCGTTGGGACCGAGAAAGCCGAAAATCTCCCCCTCCTCGACCGTGAGGTCAAGGTTGTTGACCGCAAGCTTGTCGCGGTAACGTTTAGTGAGGCCGTGGGTTTCGACGACGGCGCTCATCTGCGCCCCAGCCGGAAAAACACGACGCCGAGCCCGATGACAACGAGGCCGACGATGCCGAAGCCGATCCAGCCCCAAATGGTCGGCGTGGAAACCGTGACCCGAAACTCGACGGATTTGTTGATCTCGGGCGTGTTCGCCGTGAGCGTCAACAGGTAGTCGCCGGCGATAGTACGATCCGGCGCGAGGATTTCCATTTTGATTTCACGGACCTCGCCGGGGTTGAGGGTGTCGATCTTGTCGGGCTTGAACTCGACGGTCCACTTGTCGTTCGGTTTCTTCGTTATGAACGACAGGTTGCGGATCGGAGCGGTCCCGGCATTGCCCACGAGAAAATCGACCGGAGTTCTCTTGCCCGCGGTTACGGTGGTGTTGAGAGTACCGGTGGCAGACCCCATCTTGAGGTCCTGAGTTCCCTTGAGATTGACCTTCAGGTTGGCAGTGGTTTCGAAGGCCCCGGCGCGGGCTCGAATGGTCACCGGATGCTCGCCCGCCTCGGCGCGCGCCGGCGTGTCGATCTCCACGCTGAGCGTTTCCGTCGCGTTCTCCTTGAGCTGGATGGACGAGATCTGGGTGTCTCCGAACTGCGGCTTGAAACGCACGTTCCAGCCGGCCGGCGCCTGTGCGGACAAGGAGGTCGTGAGCGGCTTGTTGGTCTCGTTCTTGAGATCGACGGTGAACTTGAGGGTCTGGCCGGAGGCGGTGCTGAGCACCGGATACTGGCTCGTGAGCTTCAACCCGCCGGTTTCGATCTTCTTCGAGGTGACGCGAAAATTCAAGGTCTCGACGTACTGCGTCGGACCGGCGAGATCCTTGGCGGTGACCTTGATCTGATAGTTGCCCGGCTTCGTGTTGTCCGGAATCTTGGCTTTGAACTCGATCGTGGTCGATTTCGTGGTATTGGGGTCGCTTCCCGCGACCATGACGGACCGGATCGGATAGCTCGGGTAACGCGAGTTGAAGTTGACCTCCCACCCCTTGGGAACGCCGTCCAGCGCCAGGCTTACCTCCACCGGGAACCGCCGCCGGTTCACCACTTCGGCGTCCATCGTGATTTCCTGGCCCTGGCCCACGGTGAGGTCTTTGTAGGGAAGGATCAGGTTGAAGGACTCTTTCGGTTCGGGGGCGGGTGTTGTCTCTTGGGATGACTGGGCGGCGTCGCTACGCGCCGGGAAGAAGATTAGAACGGCAAGCAAAAGCAATACCCACGAGCGCACGCTCCTCATAGCGACAACCCCCTCCGCAAAAAAGTTGATTGCTAAATAACCATTCTCGACAGGTTGGTCAAGGGCAGGTGCCGCGAAAAAACCTTATGTTTTGCCTAGCTGGCGCAGGGCTTCGTACAGGACGATGGAAACCGCGTTGGACAGATTGAGACTCCGGACTCCCGTTCCCATCATGGGGATGCGGTAGCAGTGATCGGGGTGAGCGTCCAGCAGCTCCTGCGGGAGCCCTCGCGTCTCGGGTCCGAAAACGAGGTAGTCGGTCTCTTCGTACCGTGCGGCGGTATAGGATTTCCGGGCCCGCTTCGAAAAGAAAAGGAGCCTGCCGTCGTCCCGTTCCCGAGAAAACTGAATCCAGGAAGCGTGAACGTGGAGGTCGACGAACTCCCAGTAATCGAGGCCGGCGCGCTTAAGGTGCTTGTCGTCGATCTTGAAGCCCAGCGGCTCGATCAGGTGAAGCGGCGTCAGCGTCGCGGCGCAAAGCCGGGCGACGCTTCCGGTGTTCGGGGGGATCTCGGGCTCGAACAGGACCACGCGCACCGTCAGCTCTCCAGGAGCAGGGTCACGGGCCCGTCGTTCGTCAACCGGACGCGCATACGTGCGCCGAATTCCCCGGTAGCCACCTCGATCCCCGATTCCCTCAGGCGGCGTACGAAGGCCTCATAGAGCGGTCGGGCGACCTGCGGCGGCGCGGCTTCCGTGAACGACGGGCGATTGCCTTTTCTGCAGTCGCCGTACAGTGTAAACTGGGAAATAACCAGAACGGCGCCGCCGACATCGGCAACGGAGAGATTCATTTTTCCTTCGGCGTCTTCGAAGACCCGCAGGTTCTTGACCTTGTCGGCGAGGCGGCACGCATCGGACTCGTTATCGGCGCGGCCGACACCCAGAAAGATGCACAGACCCGTGCCGATCGCGGCGGACCGGGACTGCTCGACGGTTACGCTGGCTTCATGGACCCTTTGCGCGACGATGCGCATGCTTGCTGATTCGGCCGGGGGCGATAATGCCGGATTCAGGGCGACGGACGAACGGCCGGGGGCCGCGCGGCCCGCTGTCGGCTTCACTCTGATAGCAGAGAAATTTACCCGCCACAACGTCGCTTCGCACCGCACACCGTTTCGACGCCGGCTTTCGACGTGGCTGCGCGGGACGGTCGGTTCGGCCCTGTTGCTCGCCTGCGTAACCGCGGCCGCCCAGGGGCAGGCCGCCGACGATGGGGTGATCGCCGGGACGGCAGGGGGAAGCGTGAGCGGCCGGGTCGTTTTGGCGGGGGGATATCGGCCCGCAGGGCGGCACGAGGTTTTCAAGAACCGTCGGGTCTGCGGAACTTCAGTGCTCGATGAAAGCCTGCTGGTCGAAACGAGCGGCGGCGTTCGCAATGCGGTGATCACGCTCCGGCGGCGCGGCTTACAGCCGCCCCTCCGGCCACGTCGCATCGTCCTGGACAACCGCGATTGCGCGTTTCGTCCCCATGTTCAGGCTGTTTCCCTGGGGAGCGAGGTGCTGCTGAAGAACAGCGATCCGATCCTGCATACCGTGCATGCCCGGCTGGGCGATCAGACCCTGTTCAACGTCGGGTTGCCCAAATGGCGCGAGGTGCGAAAAGTGCTGGATCGCGCGGGAGCGATCCGGATCGATTGCGGTGTGCTCCACACATGGATGAGCGCGGTCATCGTCGTGAGCACGAGCCCCTATTTGGCCGTGACCGACCAGGACGGCAGGTTTTCCGTGGGCCCGCTTCCGGCTGGCGACTACCGGCTCGAGGTGTGGCACGAGCGTCTCGGAACGAGAGGCGCCACGGTGGTCGTGGGCGAAGGCACTGACACCTTCCTCGAAGTGGCCTATGCTCTGCCGTGATGGTAGTGTACGCGATCCGTTGGACCGGGCGGTTCCGATGGATAGGATCGAAAGCGCGGCCCGGTAATCCTGATGCGCCGAAAGCAGGATAATCCTCGCAACGGTGGACGGCGGGAGAAAACGGCCAGGGCGGCAATCCTGGCCGCCTGGCTCCTTCTGGTGCCGCCCGCGTCGGTGCGTGCCCAGGGCATCGAGCAGACGCTCGCCGCTCTCGGGAAACAACCTGCGTTGGGACCGGCGAGGGCGGCCGTCAGCATTGTCGAGTTTTCCGATTTCCAGTGCAGCTTCTGCAAGAAGTTCTGGTCCAACACCCTGCCGCAGCTCAAGACCTCCTACATCAAGGAGGGCCGCGCGCGGTTCGTCTACAGGCACTTCGCCGTGCTGGGCCAGTTCTCGGAGCAGGCCGCGCTTGCGGCGGAGTGCGCGGGCGAGCAGGGCAGGTTCTGGCAATATCACGACCGTCTTTTCGCCAACCAGGGGGCGCTCGCCTTCACCCGGTCGAAGCTCGAGGGTTACGCGCGGGAAATCGGGCTGAAGCCCGCGAGCTTCAGCCAGTGTCTGGCAAGCGGGAGGCATCGCAAGAAGATCGAGCGCGAGACCGAAACCGCGGTGCGGCTGGGAGCGCGGGGGACGCCGACTTTTTTCGTGAACAGCCGCCTGCTCGTCGGAGCGCAGCCGTTCGAGGTCTTCCGGGAGGTGATCGAGGACGAGCTGAAGCGACGGCCGCGGAGCAAACAATCGAGTGGAATGTAACGTTGCGCCGGTCGGCGCAGGATCTAGGCGTCTGGGTCCGGAACGGTTCGGCGTTAAACCCGTCGAGCTGATACGTCGCTTTCATGGACGATTGTTGCGAGGCGAAAGCGCAAGAACTGACGGTCGTACGAGGCAGGCACAGAAACGTCCTCGTCATCGTGCTCGTCATCAACACCGTTCTTTTCGTTGTTGAAGCGGTTGCCGGATTGCTGGCGAATTCGACGGCCCTGCTGGCCGATTCCCTGGACATGCTGGGGGACGCGCTGGTTTACGGATTCAGCCTTTATGTGCTGGGGCGCAGCGCGGCATGGAAGGCAAAAGCTGCGCTTTTAAAGGGCGCGATCATGGCCGCCTTCGGCGCGGGCGTTCTCGTGGAGCTGGTGTCCAAGATCTTGTGGGGCGTCATTCCCAGCGCCGGAACCATGGGTATCGTCGGGGCCCTGGTCCTTCTGGGCAATGGCGCTTGCTTCCTGCTGCTTTTGAGGTACCGATCGGATGACCTCAACATGCGCTCGACCTGGCTGTGCTCGCGGAACGACATTGTAGCCAACCTGTCGGTGTTGCTGGCGGCGTGGGGCGTCAAGTTCTTCCATTCGAGCTGGCCCGACATCGTGGTGGGCGGCGCCATCGCCAGCTTGTTTTTAAAAAGCGCGTTCGCGGTGCTAGGTGAATCTATCGCGGCGCTTCACGGACCCGGATCGGAAGCTGGCCGTTGAGCAGGAGGCGGACAACCGCCTTGTCGGATCTCCACGTGTGGCGCGTTGGTCCGCGGGCGTATGCGGCCAGCGTATCCGTGGCGTTCCGTTACCCGATGGCGGCGGAGCATTTCAAGCGGCTGCTACGGGATGTTCCGCATCTCGCTCACGTGCTCGTCGAGGTCAATGAATGCTTCGGCGTTCCGTGCAAGGAGAGGACGGCTTGACTCTTTCGTGAACTTCATGGCGCGAAACACCCCCGGCCGCCGGGTGAGTCGGGCAGCGTCACGGAAATATTTTGGCCCCTGCGCAGGCGTCGTTCGTGGCAGAGAAGTCTAGAGTCGCTCAGGAGGAACGCTTGTCGCACCGAAAGCTTTACGCCTGTCGGGTGGCCCAGGGCAGTCCATGGGTCAGCATGGCGAAGCCGCCGCCAAGGATAATGCCATAGATCAGATGTCCAATTAGGCTTCCGAGTGCAACCGGCCGCATCGCCTCCATCTGAAGCGGCGCGAAAACCGGCATGCCGAGTAGTAGCGGCATCAATATCAGTCCATCCAGGATCCACCAAACGAAACCGTAGGCAGCACCCCATCCGAGGGCAGGTCCATAGTTGTGCGACCGACTGCCCAGGAGCCATCCAAAGATAGCGGCAATGACAAGACTGTTAAACAAGTGGTAGATCCAGCCGATCACTATGCTATCGGAGCGCACGACTTTGGCGACCATGGCCATCATGGGCATCTGTCCGCCGTCGGGTGTCGGGGCGTTCATCATCTGCATCATGACGCCGAAAATGACTCCGCTGACCAGCCCCGCCACGATCCCGTGAGTAATATCGGAACGCATGGTTGCTCCTCCTTTCCATCATCTCTAACGCTTATCACGATGAAAAGTTCCCGCCTTTTCGGCCGCCGGGGACCACGAACCGGGCGGCCTACATGACTTGCAGATCTTTAAAGGCGGAAGGGATTCCGCAGAACCCATGAAATTGTTTACCGGCTCATGGCAGCCTGCACGGCTCGTCTGACGTCTCCCAGACAACATGTGCCTGCCGGATTTCTGACCTCGCAGGCGCAGCGCCCAGCCTTAACCTCTTGGGCGACCATTGCCTCTACTGTGGAATGACGCCTGGTTTGAATTTCGGCTCTTATGCTGGCGACTGTGTGGTTGAAGCAATAGCAGACGGGCCCTTCGTAGTTTCGCTCCTTGAAATGAACGGGAACCCGGAGTTCGCTCTTCTCGATCCGAATTTCCCCTGCATAATAGACGACAGGGCAGTCCGGCGTACGGCAAAGGCGATATTCCTGAGCGCTCAGCTTGACAGCCGGCACCTCGGTCTTCGCCATAGCCCCCACGGTGGCAAGAGACACCGGCTTGCCTTTTGCACCGCAAGCCGGGCAAAGAAATCGATCTTTCTCAGCGGTTTCGCTGACAGGACAGCAATCGGACGACATCATTCCGTCAACGGCTCGTCTTTCGCTTCCGCCATCCGTAGACCATAAGGATCAGAAACAGGCCGAGAAGGGGGAACAGGACAGATATCATCCGCCAGCTCCAGCAAAGAGGAAAAGTCGCGATGGCGGGCGACGGTATAAACGATGCGCCTGCGCTGACGCAGGCCGACGTCGGCATCGCCATGGGCGAGAGCGATGGCGCAACGGTTCTCTACGATCCGGCCGAGGCAACCATCGAGCGACTGAAGCGGGCCATTGCGGAGGCGGGCTTTCAGGTCGGGACGGTCCAGGGAGTTGAGCGGTGACGGAGACGGCTGCCTATTGATGCAACTCCCTTGGAGTGGCTCGCCGCAACGCACTATCGAACGATTTGTCGCGGAGGACATCCGGCTCGAGGGTTGCATTGACATTCGATTCAAAAGCGGCCAAGATTCACCCGGATGGACCGCGGCGCAAAGACTCTAACCGCGATGGTGCTCGGCCTATCGTTTACGTTGGCGGTTTTGTGCTCCGCTCGGGCGGCTTCTGCGCGGTCTTTCGCCTCGGTATCGGGCTGTTTGCAACCGGGCCATGCCATGGAAATGGCCGACTGCGAACAGTACTTTTGCACATTCGGCCGTGCTTCGAACGTTCTCTCGGAAAGTCTTCTCAGGTCCGTCCGTTCCAACGACTTTATAAAAACCGCCTCAAGCACGGCCGTTGGCGATGCCCGTCTGGATGCATCCCGCGTCGGCATATTTCGCCCGGGAAAAGGCCGTGGAACCGGCCTTTCTGGCTTATTACCCAAAGTTTCTGTCCATCTGGTCCATTCCACACTGAACCTCTGATTTCACCCTCGCTAATTTCTCGACTTTGACGGGCTCGCGGTCCTCCGATGGGAGGGCCGGGGTTTCCTGACTTTCCAAACTTTTGGGAGAAAGCCGACCTTTTCGAAAACGGACTTTCTTCCGAGAACAACAAACCTTCAGGAGGGACGATGAAGAGCCGGTTGAAATCAACGTCGTTGTTGGCGGTGTGGCTGTTGAGCATCGGGGCTGTGCATGGGGGGCGCCATCTCGCAACAGCCGCTACGCACCATGCTCCCGTCAAGAACGGTCCGAGCTTCGAGCATGTTCACTCTCTTGCAATGGGTTCGGCGGGGGAAACGTTGTTCCTGGGTGCCCATACCGGGCTTTATCGAAGTGGAGACGGCGGTCGAACGTGGGACAAGGTGTCGATCTCGACCAAGCACGGTCATCTCGATGTTATGGATATTGCACCGGATCCGAGAGATCCGAAAACGATCTATATCGCGACTCACGAGGCCGGAGTGCTCAAAAGCACCGACGGAAGAAGGAGCTGGAAAGAAGCCGGCAATGGTCTTGGGGGGCGGACGTCCATGGGCTGGCCATCGACCCAAACACGTCGTCCAGGCTTCATGCGGCGGTGCGGGGGAAAGGGGAGGGAATCTATCGTACAACGGATCAGGGCGAAAAGTGGATTCGGGTGGATGACGGCCCGCAAGGGGAAGTCAAGGTTTTGCGGTCGGTGAACATCCCGACCGGAATGGGCGGCATTTTGTCTATGCGGGTACTTCCAACGGGTTGCAACGCAGCGCCGACTGTTTCTGAGGGTGGTTCGATGTGGGCGGTCTGCCCACCAGTCGGACGGTGAACGGATTCGCGGTAAATCCCGGAGATTCCAAAATCATGTTTGCGGCCATGCGCGACGGTCTCTTCCGAAGCACAGACGCCGGTGCATCTTGGAAGGTCGTTGCCAGCGAGCTCAAGAACGTGGCGGCAGTCGCTGTTAACCCAAAGAACCCGACTGAAATGTATCTGTCCACGACGAGCGGCACGATTTATGTGAGCGTGGACGCGGGAATGAGCTGGAAGAAACAGCGGTAGAATGTCTGCCGAAAAAGAAAAGGATTCATGTCACCAGGTTCAGTCAGAAAAGATTAGAAGAGCCCCTGACCTGGTGGCACGCGGCCCGGCTACGAGGAGGCACGATGTGTTACCCATCGTTCATCATCTTGTTCGCGATCTTGTTTCTTCAACGGGCGGCCGAAGGTGCTTTTCCTTCCGGTGATCCCGCGCGTGGCGCAGTTGCTTTCAGGCAATGCGACGCTTGCCACTCGCTGGAACCCGGCGTGCATCTCACAGGGCCGAGCCTTGCGCAGGTCCTGGGGCGAAAGGCGGGGACGGCCGAGGGCTTTCGAAGGTATTCGGATGCCTTGAAGAGATCCGGAATTGTGTGGAACGAGAGGGCCCTTCACGAATTCCTCAAGGATCCCCAGAGCTCGATTCCGGGAAATCTGATGCCGTTTCCGGGCATCCGGGACGACAGACAGCGCGCAGACCTGGTGGCTTATCTGAAAGCGGCGGACACCGGGAGCGAATCCGAGAGGGCGCCACGCGGCGGAGGTATGGCAGGGCCTCCGACGGATCTGAAAAAATTGGGCAAGAAGCAACAGGTGCGCTCGATCCGGTACTGTGGCGACACCTATCACGTCACGACCGCAAGCGGTGAGACGCTCCCGTTCTGGGAATTCAACCTGCGGTTCAAGACCGATTCAAGCAGGAACGGACCACCGAAGGGAACCCCTGCACTGATCCGGGCGGGAATGATGGGAGATCGTGCCTTCATCGTTTTTTCTTCGGCCGAAGAAATGGTCGCTCTGATCGAATCGAGGTGCTGATCTCGTCACCCCAGCGGAAGGGGGCTGCCTCCGGACTTGACAGGGCCGAACTGCGGCCGAGAACGCCGGCAGCCTCGGAAACAACGGGTTCCGGCCGGCTCCGTGCGATTCCCGGAGATGCATTCTGCGAGGGTTTCTGCTAGCCTTTTCTCCGGCGAGGGCGAATGTATCCCATTCTTTTTCAGTTCGGTCCCGTTACGATTTACAGCTTCGGCGCCATGATGGCGGTGGCGGCCCTGGCCGCCGCCTGGGTCGTCCACAAGGAGCTCAGGGAGCGCGGCTACAACCCCGAGCTGGCGTCGACCATGGTCTTCGCCGCGGCTATCGGCGGTCTCGCCGGTGCGAGGATCCTTTTCATCCTCGAAGACCTCCCGAGCTTTCTCCGCTCGCCCGGTCAGTTCATTTTTACCGGCGCCGGCTTCACGTGGTACGGCGGCCTCATCGGAGGCGCGCTGGCGGTGACCTGGGTCGTCAAGAAGAACGGGATTCCCTGGCTGGTCGGCGCGGACATCGCGGCGCCCGCGCTCGCGATCGGCTACGGCATCGGACGGATCGGCTGCCACGTCGCGGGCGACGGGGATTGGGGCACGGTCACCGACGTCCCCTGGGGCGTTGCTTACACCCACGCCATCATCGGTTGGGTGAACCCTTTGACGGGCGTCCCTTATCCTCCGGGGACGCGAGTTCACCCCACGCCGATCTACGAGTTTCTCGAGTCGCTGATCATTTTCGGGATCCTGTGGGGGCTGCGCAAAAAAAATCCGGCTCCCGGCGTGATCGCCTGGATCTATCTGGCTCTGGCCGGATTGGCGCGTTTCGCGGTCGAGTTCTGGCGCGTCAATCCTCCGGTCGCCTTCGGGCTGACCGAGGCGCAGTTGTTCAGCGTCGTCCTGATGCTGGTCGGCGCGGCCATGCTGGCCAGGCGCTCCATGATGACGGCAGTGACATGAACGGCAGCAAACCGGCGGCGGCTTTCATCGGGCCGGCGCTGCTGGGATCCGTGGTTCTTGCCGCCGCGCCCGGAGGCGTGGTCGTTCCGATCTCGCCGGACAACGTGCAGCGGCTCGAGATCACGGTCGACAGTTACTCGTTCACGCCGGGCCGTCTCGTGGTCAAGCAGAATATTCCGGTGGAGTTGATCTTCAAGAACAAGAGTTGGATGGTTCCCCACAATTTCGTGCTCAAGTCGCCCGAGGCCGGACTGATGATCGAGGCGGAAATAGGGAGCGGCGAGACGACGGTCGTTCGCTTCACTCCCACGCGTATCGGCGAGTTCAAGTTTAGCTGTACCAAAAAGCTCCTTTTCTTTCCGAGTCACGAGGATCAAGGAATGGTCGGCACTCTGGCGGTCGCGCCGTAGCGGTTCGCTCCACGCGGACTCCGCGGCGAAGGTTCGCGCTCGGCGGTCCGTCGAATCGCCGTCGGACCTCCGCGTCAAGCGCTGCGACCGGGCTTGCGCCGGCTGCTGACGCAGGCAAGAGGCGGCCTCTTGAAAACAGCTGCCCGATAGTGCAAGGTGGGGTTCACCCGGAATGCCGATGAAGCGCTGGATTGCAGCCGTCTGTTGCATTGTCGTTCTCTTCCCCGCCGTTGTTCTTGCCGTGGAGATGCGCAAGGCGCAGCGCGGGGATCGGAGCGGGCATCACCACCCGGTGTCCCCATCGTGGGGCGAGGAAGACGGTCAGCACGGGGTGTTGCGTCATCCCGTCGATCGCGGGCCGTTCGTTTATTGCCCCCACCTGACCGTCGAGTTTCTGCCGGCGAGCACGACTTCCATAAGGCCGGCCCTGGCGCCGACGTACGTGGCGGTTCCGTGCTCGTCCCCGGTGGATCTCGGTAGCCGTTCGTTCGCGGAGAAAGGCAGCCCTCCTTTTTCCCGCCCGTGGTTTTCCGCGCCTTCCCATCTCGTTCTCTCCGTTCTTCGCTTTTAAGCTTTTCTTCCCCGGTCGTTCGCAGCCCGCCCTTGAGCGGCGGGATCTTTTTATAACGCGGGCCCGTTTCGCTCCGATGTCGGCAAAAGGCCGCGGGACGAGCCGATCTCAGGACCCGACTGTTTACCGAGCCGTGAATTCCACCCGCAAGGAGGGGTGCTCATGATGCGCAGGACTTCGAGAGGTTTCACCTTCGCCTGGCTGGTCGTTCTTGCAACGTTTTGCACGGGCGGCGCCGCAGAAAAAACGAGACCGGGAGAACTCGATATGCATCATCCCAAGGGCTGGACCTTCACCATGCCCAAGGGCGATCCGGTCAAGGGTCGGTCGGTGTTTGAAAAATTCAGCTGCTATTCGTGCCACGAAGTGCGCGGCGAAAATTTTCCTCCTCTCGACAGAACCCAGGCGGTTGGCCCGGAACTGAGCCAAATGGGGCCGCTGCACCCGCTGGAGTACTTCACCGAGTCGATCGTCAATCCCGACGCCGTCGGCGCAAAGAAATATCGCGGTCCAGACGGGAAGTCGAAAATGCCGACTTTCAACGCCGACATGACGGTTCAGGAACTGATCGATCTGTCGGCGTATCTGGCTGCGCTGCGGCCCAAAGGCGTCGCGAAATCGGTCAAGGGAGTCGGGAAAATCGTCGCTGTGGTACCGCAGACGCAAGAGGTCGTGGTGGACCACGAAGAGATCGAGGGGTTCATGGACGCGATGGTAATGGGTTACAAGGTCAGTCCGGGTTCCCTGCTCAAGAGCGTCAAGCCCGGCGACAAAGTTCGTTTCACGATTGATACAGACAAACGAGCGATCACGAAGTTCGAGAAGGTCGGGAAGTAAATCCAGGGAGGGGATCATCGTATGCGATCCACGCGTAACACTCTGCTCGGCTTTGCCGCGATGGTATTTTCGGGATGCGCGCCCTATGAGCTGCCGCCACCGGCCCTCGACCACCCGGCCAATCCCCAGGCGATGACCGCGCCGCTGCCGCAACCGTCGAGGACGCTCGCGTACACGCCGCGGGACATACCGTCCCCGCAGCCGGCCTCTGCGGCGAGGGAGGCGGGGGAAGTAGTCCACCCGGCGGCGCAGGGTGAACCGAAGACAGTGGTCGGCGAGGGGAAAGTCATTGCGACGGTTCCCAACGCGAGTCAGATCGTGGTCGAACACGGCGAGATCAAAGGCTTCATGGAGGCGATGACCATGGGCTATCGGGTGGACCCGCCTTCCCTTCTCGAAGGACTGAAATTCGGCGACAGGGTGCGGTTCACGATCGATGTTCCGAAGAAGGCGATCATCAAAATCGAAAAAATGAATTGACGAGAAGGACACCGAGTCAACAGGGGGTTGCGGATGTCATGGAAGCGAAACGCCGGGTGGCTGTCGGTCTTGCTGATTTTCCTGAGCGGCTGCGCGACGGTAGCGCTCAACGCGGGTTTCGATGAGGTGAGCGTCGCCGTTGCCGAGCGCGGGGCCGGCAAAATTGTCTGGAACAGCGGGACCGATCTCGATAAAGAAGCGGCCGAAAAAGTCTCGTCTTTGCTCAAGGGCGGACTGACAGCCGACGAGGCAGTCCAGATTGCCCTGCTGAACAACCGGGATCTTCAGGCGATTTATTCCGACCTGGGAATCGCCCAGGCCGATTTGGTCCAGGCCGGGCTCTTCCAGAATCCTGTTTTTGACGCCGCGGTCCTGTTTCCCGTTTCCGGTGGCAGGCCGGATCTGGACCTCAGCGTGGTCATGAATTTCCTCGACGTGTTCTACGTGCCGCTTCGCAAGCGAGTGGCGACGGCCCGTTTCGAAGAAACCAAGCTAAAGGTCGCCGGCGCCGTACTGGACTTCGCGCGACAGGTTCGCACCGCTTTTTATCTGCACCAGGCGAACGAGCAAATGCTGGAGCTTCGTCGAACCGTCGTGCAGACGCTTACGGCATCGCTGGAACTGGCCCGTAGACTTCACGAGGCGGGAAACATCACCGATCTCGATTTCGCAAGGGAACGGGCGCTCACGGAAGCCGCCAGGCTGGAACTCCGGACGGCCGAAATGGCGGAGCGCCAGAGCCGGGAGCAGCTCAACGCGCTGATGGGAGTGTGGGGGAAGAACACGGAATGGCGGACCGGCGGCCGTTTACCGGATATACCCGCGCAAACGACGGCAGGGGATGACCTTGAACGGCTCGCGCTCAGTCGAAGCCTCGACCTCTCGATCGCCCGCCAGCGCATCATCGCAGCCGGCGAGCAGCTCGGTTTCAACAGAGCGACGGCCTTGATTCCGGAACCGACCCTGGGCCCGCTCGGTGAAAGGGAAGAAGGATGGGAAGCCGGTCCTACGGTTGAATTATCCATTCCGTTGTTCGACCGCGGTCAGGCTCGAATCGCCCGCGCTCTCACCGAGCTGCGGCGCGCCCGGCAGGAATATTACGGTCTGGCGGTGCGAATCCGTTCCGTGGCGCGGGCGGTTCAGGATCGAATGTCCGGAAGCCGTGATCGCGCCTTGTACTACCGGGATATCCTGGTTCCGCTGCGAGAGCGGATCGTGAACGAAGCGCAGCTTCAGTACAACGCGATGCAGCTCAGCCCTTTTGAATTGCTGCGTGCCAAAGAGCAGCAGATCGAGACAGCGGCCGCCTACATCGAGGCGCTGCGTGATTATTGGCTGGCCCGCACCGATTTCGCACATATCCTGAACGGCCGGCTCCCGGGTCTCGACGGAGGTGGAGCCCGGTCGGAAGAAGGCCGGATGAAAATGAACGGACGTGAAGCGCACTGATCCCGGAGGAATGAAATGGCGGGAAAGAAAATCTCGAGAAGAGAAATCCTGGGTCTCGGAGCGGTGGCGGCGGTGGGCGGAGCTCTCTGGCACGAGCGGGCCGACGGGAAAACCCATGGCGGCCGCGCGGGCCAGTATCAGCCTGCAGCCGCGCGGCAGAAAACGGCAGCAGCGGGCCGCGTGTATTGGGAAAAGAGCTACAGCGGAGGGCCGGTCGATGTGAAACCTCTGCCGCCCGGGCTGCCTGAAAAGCATTACAAACCGGTCGTAGTTCCCAACGGGGCGGCTCTCCCTTTCAAGGTGGTCGACGGGGTCAAGGTCTTTCATCTGATCGCCGAAGAGGTCGACTGGGCATTCGACGCTGGCCTGAGAGCCAAGTGCTGGGGATACAACGGCCGGGTCAACAGCACGGCGATCGAGGCCGTCGAGGGTGAAAGGATACGGATCTATGTGACCAACCGCCTCCCGGTGCCGACGTCGGTTCATTGGCACGGCTTCTATCTCCCCAACGGGATGGACGGCGTTGGCGGACTCACGCAGCCTTACATCAGGCCGGGAGAGACCGTCAAATACGAGTGGACGCTGCGCCAGCACGGAACTTTCATGTTCCACTCCCACCACGACGAGATGACGCAAATGGGAATGGGTTTGATCGGCATGTTCGTCGTGCATCCCAGGAAACCGGCGCCGGAGTATCACGTCGATCGGGATTTCTCGTTGATGATCAGCGAATGGGCGATCAAGGCCGGGACCGCGCGCCCGAACACGCTGGTGATGAACGATTTCAACGTTCTGACCATCAACGGCAAAGCGTTCCCCTCCACTGCTCCGCTCGTTTGCAAGACCGGCGACAAGGTTCGCATTCGCCTGGGGAACCTCGGCGCGACCGACCACCACCCGATGCACATCCACGGGTATCACTTCCGCGTGACCGCGACCGACGGCGAGGATATCCCGCTTTCCGCCCAGTGGCCGGAAACCACGGTTCTGGTCGCTGTCGGTCAGACCCGGACGATCGAATTCATCGCCGACGCTCCCGGAGACTGGGCCTTTCACTGCCACATGACGCACCACGTGATGAACCAGATGGGCCATGATTTTCCGAACATGGTCGGCATAAAAACAGGCGGCCTCGACGAGCAACTGCGGCCGCTTCTGCCGGCTTACATGACGATGGGCCATACCGGGATGGACATGGGGCGGATGGCCGAGGTCATGCCGTATCCCAAGAATACGATTTCGATGAAAGGAGCCGCAGGACCATTCGGCGACTACATCTCCATGGGCGGCCTGTTCACGGTTGTCAAGGTTCGCGATCAGTTGAAGAGCTATGATGAAGACCCGGGGTGGTACAAGCACCCCCCTGGAACCGTGGCGCTGAAAGCGAGCGACGCCGAGCTTCGCCGCGACGGGATCGACGTCAACGAGAGGACGGCCGCCGCGTCAGGCGCTGAACGGGGACATCGCTAGGCACAGAGGGTGAAAGTCTTGCGCTGGCTGGGGTTGCATCGCGGCGAGTTTGGACGGGCCGGCTTGATGGCGGTTCTTTTTTTCTTGCTTTTGGGAGCCAACAATTTAATCAAGTGGATGTGCTAACACTTAATCTGACAGACATGGTAGAGTCCTCGCTGTCCTAAACATCAGCGTAGAGCTGAAGAAAGGAAGCGAGGGGAAATGACGACGGCAGAGAAGGTGATCAAGACGAAGGTAGGTTTATTGGAGCT
>DATLYW010000050.1 GCA_035574315.1 Candidatus Zixiibacteriota bacterium | reverse complement strand
GAAGGATCACGAGTTCCTGCTGCGCGGGGATGTCTTCACCAAGGACGTCATCGAGACCTGGCTCGACTACAAACGCAAAAAAGAAGTCGACGCCATCCGCATGAGACCCCACCCCTGGGAGTTCGCCCTGTACTTCGATATTTAGCGCGCACCGGACCAGCCGCCGGGAGGCCCCGGCCCCCCGGCGGCACGGAGGACGAGCCATGAAAAAGATCGAGGCGATCATCAAGCCGTTCAAGCTCGACGAGGTCAAGCAAAGGCTCACGTCGGTCGGAATCACGGGCATGACGATCACCGAAGTGAAGGGCTTCGGGAGACAAAAAGGCCACACCGAGCTGTACCGCGGCGCGGAGTACACGGTGGATTTCCTGCCGAAGGTGAAAATCGAGATTCTGGCGCCGGACGAAATGGCGCCCAAGATCATCGACGCGATCCTGGAATCCGCTCAGACCGGCAAGATCGGGGACGGAAAGATCTTCGTTTCCAGCGTCGAGGAAGTTATCCGCATTCGAACCAACGAGCGGGGAGAAGAGGCGATCAGCTGATCGACTCCCCGCCCGCGCCCTTCCCTTTCGCGGCCCTCAGGACGTTCCCTGCTTTCTTCTCGCGGCCAGCCACGCGCCCAGCTCGGGTCCGGGCAACGGCCGGCCGATGTAATACCCCTGAGCCATGTCGCAGCCGAGTCTCGCGAGGAAGTCGAGGGTCTCTGCGTCCTCGATTCCCTCGGCGACGATCTTCAAGCCCAGCTCGTGGCCCATCTGGACGATCAGCTTGACGATCGCGCCGTCTTCCGCTTCCGTCGCAGCGTGCACCACGAACGATTTGTCGATCTTGATCTCGTCGATGGGCAGCCGTTTGAGGTACGCGAGTGAAGAGTAGCCGATGCCGAAATCGTCGATCGCGAAGCTCGCGCCCAGCTCCTTCAGGCGCTTCATGTTGCTCAGCGTCGCGGCGGGGTTGATCATGACCACGCTCTCGGTGATTTCCAGCTGGAGCTGGTGGGTTCCCAGCCTTGCCGCGGCCAGGCGGTCGAACAGGCGCTCCCAGAGGTCCGCGACGCTGGAGTTCTGCATCGAAAGATTCACGGCGACGCGCAGCGGGAATCCCTGATCCGCCCATTCGCGGCCCTGCCGGAGCGCCTGCTCCAGGGACCAGAGCGTCAGCGGCGTGATCAGCCCGGTTCGTTCCGCAAGGGGTATGAAGCGCGCCGGAGGAATCGTCCCGAGCACCGGGTGATTCCAGCGCGCCAGCGCCTCGACGCCGACCGTCGCCCCGGTACGCAAGTCCATTTTCGGCTGATACAGCAGGTAGAGGCGGTCGTCGGCGATCGCGCGCCGCAGATCGCTGACCAGGGCCAGGTCCGAGATCCGGTTCTGCGCGCCGTGCGGCAGGTAGACGGAATAAAGGCTGCAAGTTTTTCTCGCCTGGTACTGTGCTTTGCGCGCGTTTTGCGTCAGTATCTCCGCGCTTGAGCCGTGGTCGGGAAAATAAACGACGCCGAACCGGCTTTGCGCCTCGAGGGCGACGTCGCCGACCACCAGCGGCTTGTGCAACGATTCGGCGGCCGAAAGGACCAGACGGATCGCCTGCTCCTCGGAGGCGAGCACCGGGATCAGGATCGCGAACTCGTTCGCTCGCAGGCAGGCGAGCTCGCAGCCGTCGGGCACCGTCTCCTTAAGGCATCGACCGACGTGCGCCAGGACGCGGTCGGCGATTTCGTGACCGAACGACTCGTTGATCTCCCGAAACTCATTGACCTTGAAAACCAGCAGCGCGCCCCGGCACACCCGGCGGCGCGCGTTGAGGATCGCCTGCTCGAGGCGGTCGCGAAAATAGGCGTAGTTGGGCAGGTCGGTGATCGGATCGTGATAGGCGAGATACTGCAGCTTGCGCCGGGCGCGGATGCCTTCCTGGCGCACCCTGGCCTCGCGCACCTCGCGCCGGACGACCGCGGCGAGCCGCGTGAGGGTTTCTTTGGCGACACAGTCCTGGGCGCCGGAGAGCATTCCCGCGATCGCCTTGTCCTGGATGGAATCCTCGGCAACAAAAACAAAAGGCAGGTCGGGACTGCTGCGCCGGACGATCTCCAAAGCGTCGGAACCGAGCAGCCGCGGAAGCGTGTAGTCCGCGATCACGACATCCCAGTCGCTGCGAGCCAGCGCCTCGTTGAGTTCCCTGGGAGTCTCCACGCGCTCGAAGGTGACCTCCAAACCCCGCCGCCTGAGCTCGCACACAGTGAGATGTGCGTCTTCAACCGTCTGGATGAGCAGAGTCCTGACGGCGTCGGGCAGCGCCGGTTCGGAGACGACGCTCCAATCGGAAAACCTGGTAATCGCGGCGCTCATACGGAAAAGGCGGCCGCCCGGTCTTTATGGCTCGAAAAACCCGGGTTGTCGGCCAACTTAGAGCAGGTGACGTGCCAAAAGGCTGGCGTAAATCAACTTATTGAATTTACGCGTATTTCAGCCGACAGCAAGGCGCCTCATGGACACCAGGACGGGCGAGTTTAAGCCGGTGCCGGCACAAAAATGGACAGCTTCAGCCACGAGCCCCCCGGCCGGAACCGGCGACGGCGGCTACTTTTCGGCCTCCCCTGGCTGCTTGCCGGGCTCGAAGCCGCCTACCTCGTGGTAAACAACCTTTTTTTCCTCTTCAAAAGCCCGGACTTCGGGGACCTCTCCCGGGAGGCCAAGTCTCTTCCATTCGGCGGCTACCCGTTCGTAGACCTCGCGCCGCAAAGCCGTCCGCTTGGCAAATACCGGCAGGTATCGGTGCTCTTTACAGGCGTTGATCAGGGCCTTGGAGCCGTAGGGTCTCTTTTCCGGCGGGTTTTGTGTAGGATCCAGCCACGTGCTCCAGGTGTTGCGCAGGATGTCGATATCGTCGATCGGGTTACAGCGGCTGCTCATCGCCCAGATCACCTGGTCCATATCGGTCGGATCGACGTCCTCGTCCACGGCGATGATCCACTTGGTGTAATAGGCTCCGCCGGGCACCTGCGCGGCGAGCGCGAGCGCCTGCGCTGCGTGCCCGGCGTAACGCTGCTCCATGCTCAGCACCGTCATGCCGAAGCCGCCCGCTCCGGCCGGGTGGGCATAAACGCCGACGATGCCGGGAACGCCGAGCTTCTCCAGGTCGTCCCAGATGCGGGCCGACCGGATCACGGAAAAGAAACCGCTCTGCTCGTTGGAGGGATAGTCCGCCATCAGGGCGTTGGTGAGGATCGGCTGGTTACGATAATGGACCGCGGTGATCTCGACCAGCGGGCAACCCGCTTCAGGCCTGCCGTAGTAGCCGGGAAACTCTCCGAACGGCCCTTCTTTCCTGACGGAGTTGGGGCGGATGACGCCCTCCACAACCAGCTCCGCGCTGGCGGGCAGCAGGAGATCCGTGGTTTTCCCCTTTACCACCGGGATTGGCTCCCCCTTCACGCCGCCCGCGTACTCGTACTCCGAGACATTCTTGGGAAAGGTTTGCGAGCCGACCACCATGAAAAGCGGGTCGATTCCCCAGGCGGCGGCCACCTGTATGGGCTTGCCGAGCTGCCAGGAGCGGGTGATGTGCAATCGCGCGTCCTTTCCCGGCGAGAGGTACAGGCCGGTTTCCCGCCTGCCCTGGAGCATCATCCGGTAAGTTCCGACGTTGGTATAGCCGGTGTCGGGATCGCGGGTGATTACGCAATCGGCGGTGCCGGCGTAGCGACCCCCGTCCAGCGGCCAGTGCTTCGGGATCGGCAGCTGGTAAAGATCGATATCTTCGCCGGTCACGGTGTTCTCGTAAAAAGCCGCCTGGGACTGCGGCACCTCCCGGGGCGGGATACGGTTCTTCAGCTTGTCCTTGACCCGGCGGATCAGCTCGAGAGTCGGGAGGTCCGTAGGCTCTTCGAGCGTGAGCGCGATCCGGCGCAGGCTCGGACCGAGAATGTTCCACAAAAGCCGGGCTCTGTACGGGCTGCTCTCGTAACCCTTGGCCGCTTCGAAGAGCACGGCAGGCGAAGGGCTCTGCTTGGCGATGAGGTAGCTGATGGCGCTCATTTCCTCTTCGCAGCTGACGGGCTCGGTCACGCGCACGAGCTCACCCATCTTTTCCACCCGCGCGAGCCAGTCGCGCAGGTCGCGCACCGGCGCGGTTTGAGGCGCCGGCGAAGCGGCGCGGGCGATTCTTTGTTCCCTTTTGGCCATGAGTTCAGACCTCCAAAAAATTGAGCATGCGCCCGAGCGTCAAACCCTGACTCCCTTTGGCAACAGCGACCGGAAGTAAGCAAAAGCGTCGTAGGCGCGATACATCATGTTTTCCTTCATGTAATCGATGTCCTTCTGCGGCATCGTCACCGGCTTTCCCACGCAGCTCGCAACCCACTGCATGTAAGCGGTTCGCTCGAGATAGATAGCATGAACCGTAGCATATTCTAAGCTGTCGCCCACCACAACAACGCCATGGCCCTGGAGCAGCATCGCCATACGGTCGCCGAGCGTCTGGCAGATCTCCTTTCCATCCTGGACCGTGTAGATGAGCCGCGGGCTCGGGAAAATGGGCGTTTCCGGGGCGAACACCGCCGCCTGGTTGTAGATCGGGCGCAGCGGAACTCCCGCGACCGAAAAGGCGGTGGCGAGGGTCTGGTGCGTGTGGACCACCGAGTTGACGTCCGGACGGGCGTCGTAGATCGCCGCATGAATCATCGTCTCGCGCGGCGGCGCCTTGAGCCTGGTCACCGCGCGCCGGTTGGCGGCCTTGGCCCAGTTCTGCTCGCACACCTCCATGTACTCGTCGATGTCGACGAGGATGATGTCCCTGGCCGAGATTTCTCCAAGAGGCGCGAGAACCGGCTTGATCAGAAACCGGCGCGTCCCCGGAATTCGGGCGCTCACGTGGCCGTGATAGTCGGCCAGCCCCTGGTGGAACATGATGCGGTTACCGAGCGCGACCTTCCTTTTCAACTCCTCCAGATCCTTCTTGCTGAGCTTCACCAAACCTCCCCTTTCTGTCCTTTCATCGATATACGCTGCAGGAATCGCCGTTCGTTCCTCGAACCCGCTGCGGCGCCGAGTGCCAGTGGACCGTCATCCAGTTCCACTGGTCGGGGTGGCGACGGACGGTCCTTTCGACCCACCCCGTAATCCTAAGCACGGCCTCCCGGACCGCCATCCTGCTCTTGCCGCCGCGGGAAATTTCCAGCTCGGGCTCGATGACGAGCCTGAGCGCCCCGTCCGGCGTCCGCATCACGTACAGCGGGACGAGCGCCGCGCCGGTTCTGAGAGCGAGGGTAGCCGGGCCGCGCCGGGCGAGCACCGTGCGCTCGAAAAACGGGACGAGAACGCCGGCGCCGCGCCGATACTCGTCCGCGATGACCAGCGCGACCTCGTTTTTTCGCAGCACCTCGACCAGCTCCCGCAGAGCCTGTTGGCGCGGTCGAGAATGGATCGTGTGCTGAAGGATTTTCGCGCGGTAGCCGTCCATGAGACTTGCGAGGCGGGCGTTCTTAGGCGGGTTGACCAGGACGTGCGTGGGGTATCCCTCGGCCGCCATCCGCGCTCCGGCCAAAAAAAAATTTCCCAGATGGACGCTGATCGCAATGACGCCGTTCCCCTTTGCGAGCGCGGCCTCGAGGTGCTCGAACCCTTCTGCGGGGATCGCCGATCGCAGCTCACTCGGGGGCGCCGTCAGCCCGGCCGCAACCTCGACGAAGGCCCTGAAGAAATTCCTGAGCGATGCGCGAACTACCCGCTCGGCTTCCCCCGGAGCGAGCGTGTGGCCGAGAGCGGCCTGCAGGTTTTCGAGCGAGCGACGGCGAAAGGCCGGGCAGAGATAAAACGCCGCGCCGGCGATCGTGTCGGACAGGCCGTAGGCCCACGACCGC
This sequence comes from Candidatus Zixiibacteriota bacterium, assembly GCA_035574315.1. Taxonomy (NCBI): domain Bacteria; kingdom Pseudomonadati; phylum Candidatus Zixiibacteriota; species Candidatus Zixiibacteriota bacterium. Next base: position 6,080 of record DATLYW010000050.1, on the reverse strand, counting down.
GGCAACACCCGCACCGCGGCCTGCCCTGCCTCGATCCCGGCCCACACACAAAGGTAGCCGGCCTCCCGATACCACCGCCAGGTCATTACTCCATGGAAAACGACGACGAAATGCGCCCACAATCTACGCTAGTTTGACCTCCACCGCAAGCGAGCCAGCGGCGGCGCTACACGCCTGCGGACGGCGCGCAGCCGCGACAAAACGTCAATTGTTTTAAGGGGTTACAGATGACCTCCTTCTTTAAGGGAAACTGCGGTCTGTTTTTATTCCGGTTTTTTTATGCTAGAAAAATAGCGCCATCGTGGATGCGGAAAACAACCATGCGAATGATACTGCCCCCGTTGAAAGAGCGTCGTGTCGTGGACCGGCTCCTGTCGTCTTTTTTCCATACCTACAAGCCCCAGGAGTTCAAGAAGGCGATCTCCACCCTCTGCCGGTTTTACCACCTCAAAAACCCCAAGGTGGAATGGTTCGAGTATCTCGACTGGGGTAAGACCGCCGGGAAGACCTACGAGAACGGCCAGATCTACCTGGTGCACCCGGAAAACTGGAAGAACGGCCGGAAATACAACACGGAGCGGAGCTGGATCAACACCGTGTACCACGAGATGGGCCACTTTATCTTCTGGGCCGACGCCGAGAGCAAGGCGGACAAGTTCGCCTTTCGAATGGTACGCGGGCTCAACGGCCACAAATAGCCGGGCGGTTCGTTCTGCGCCGCCTTCCGACAAAGATCGAGCCGTCAATGGATTATAAAGAAACGCTGAACCTGCCTCGGACCCGGTTTCCGATGCGCGCCAGCCTGCCGGAGAACGAGCCGAAGCAGGTGGAGAAGTGGCAGCGAGAACGGATTTACGAGCGGGTCCTGGAGGCCAACGCCGGCCGCCCGCGATTCGTGCTCCACGACGGGCCGCCCTATGCCAACGGCCATATTCACATCGGCCACGCTCTGAACAAGATCCTCAAAGACGTGATCGTCAAGTACAAGGCGATGTCGGGGTTTTCGTCGCCTTACGTCCCGGGTTGGGACTGTCACGGGCTGCCGATCGAGCTGCAGGTCGAGCGGACCATCGGGCGCGCGAAAAAGCTCGGCATGAGCAAGACCGAGGTGCGTCGGCTCTGCAAGGAGTACGCGGAGAAGTACATCGACGTTCAGCGCGAGGAGTTCAAGCGGCTCGGCGTTCTCGGCGACTGGGACCGCCCGTACCGTACGCTCGACCCGCCCTACGAGGCGCAGGAGATCCGCGAGCTCGGAAAGTTCGCCGCCTCCGGGGCGCTTTACCGGCAGAAAAAGCCGGTTTACTGGTGCGCCTCCTGCGTGACCGCGCTGGCCGAGGCCGAGGTGGAATACGAGGACCACACCTCGCCGTCGATCTACGTCAAGTTTCCGGTCCGCGACGGCCGCGGGTTGTTGGACGCCGGCGACGCGCTCGTCATCTGGACGACCACGCCCTGGACGCTGCCGGCAAACCTGGCGATCGCGGTTCACCCGGAGTTCCGCTATCGCAGGGTCGTCACTCCTCTCGGCGTTCTGGTCCTCTGCGAGGATCTCATCGCAAATCTGATGAGAGCGGTCGGCCTGTCCGAAGGCGACTGCCGGGTGTCCCAGCAAGCATGGGCGGGTGCCGAGCTCGAGGGGGTCGTTTGCAGCCATCCGTGGCTGGACCGCGAGTCGAAGGTCATTCTCGGCGAGTTCGTCACCCGGGAGCAGGGCACCGGCTGCGTCCACATCGCTCCAGGCCACGGCCGGGAGGACTACGAGGTCGGGCTGCGCTACGGCCTCGAGGTGCTCGCTCCGGTCGATGCCGAGGGAAGGTTCACGGCGGAAGCCGGCGAGCTCAGCGGCAAGCGCGTCTTCGAGGCCGACGCCGCGATCCTCGATATGCTCAGGGCCCGCGGGGCGCTGCTCAAGCAGGACAAGCTCGTGCACAGCTATCCGCACTGCTGGCGCTGCAAGAAGCCGGTCATTTTCCGCGCGACCGAGCAATGGTTCATCTCGATGGAGAAAAACGACCTGCGCCGGCGCGCGCTGGAGGCGATCGAGCAGGTGCGCTGGATCCCCCCGTGGGGCAAGGACCGGATCCGCGGCATGCTCGAGAACCGGCCCGACTGGTGCATCTCGCGTCAGCGCTCCTGGGGAGTGCCGATTCCGGCGCTGTACTGCAGCCGCTGCGGTGCGGTCGCGCTCACCGAGGGGATCTGCGAGCACGTTGCGGCCGTTTTCGAGCAGGAAGGCTCCGACGCATGGTTTTCGCGTCCGGTAAGCGAGCTGGTTCCCGCCGGTTTTCGCTGCCCCGGGTGCGGAGCCGCGGAGTTCGTCAAGGAGGAAGACATTCTCGACGTGTGGTTCGACTCCGGGGTGAGCCACGCCGCGGTCGTCGAGCGCGACCCGCGCCTCGGAGGGCGGGCCGACCTGTACCTCGAGGGAAGCGACCAGCACCGGGGATGGTTTCACACGGCGCTGCTCACCGCGCTCGCCACGCGGGGCCGCCCGCCGTACAAAAGCGTGCTCACGCACGGCTTTACGCTGGACGGCAAGGGGCGCAAGATGTCGAAGTCTCTGGGCAACGTGATCGCGCCCCAGGAGATCACCAAGAAGTTCGGGGCCGAGATCCTGCGCCTCTGGGTTGCGGCCGAGGACTACCGCGAGGACGTGCGCATCTCGGTCGAGATCCTCAACCGGCTGGTCGAGGCGTACCGCCGGCTGCGCAACACCGCCCGCTTCCTGCTCGGCAACCTCTATGATTTCGAGCCGGGCAGGGACGGGGTGAGCGTGGAATCCCTCGAGGAGCTGGACCGCTGGATCCTGCACCGCACCCAGGTCGTGCTCGCCCGCTGCCGCGAGGCGTACGACCGCTTCGAGTTCCACGTCGTCTACCACACGCTCAACAACTTCTGCAGCGTCGACCTGAGCGCGCTCTATCTCGATATCGTCAAGGACCGCCTCTACTGCGAGGGCGCCCGATCGCGCAAACGGCGAGCGGCGCAGACCGCCCTGTTCAAAATCCTGGACGTTCTGGTCCATCTGATGGCGCCGATTCTTTCCTTTACCGCCGAAGAGATCTGGGAGCAGATGCCGGATCGAGCCGAGCGTCCGCCGAGCGTCTTCCTGTCCCCCATGCCCGAGCCCGATTCGAGCCTCGTCGATGGCGCGCTCGCGGGGCGCTGGGAGCGGGTTTTCCGCGAGCGCGGAGAGGTCCTCAAAGCACTCGAGGTGGCGCGCAACGGCGGGATCATCGGCCATTCTCTGGACGCGCGGGTCCTGATTTACCGGGAGCAGGGGTCTGGCCGGTCGGCTCTGGAGGAGCTGCTGGAAAGCGATCCTCAGATGGCCGAAGACGTCCTGATCGTCTCGCAGCTCGCCAGCGGCAACGGCCGAAAACCCGACTTTCTCTCGCAGCTCGAGGAGGCGCGTCGCGCGGGCCAGGAGGGGGCGGCGGCGCCGCTTCAGGATGAGCAACGCGCGGGCTGGGGCTACTACAGCAAGCCCAGCGACAGCTTCATCGCCGTCTTTCCCGCGCTCGGCGAGAAATGCCAACGCTGCTGGAAGTACGAGATCGACGTGGGCGCGGACGCTGCCTACCCGGGCGTTTGCTCCCGTTGCGCCGCGGTGCTCAGATCCGGAGAATCCGCTTGACCTTCAAGGCCAAACTCGTCTGGGGCTGGGTCGTCTTCGTCGTCTTCGCGGATCAGTTGACCAAGCTCATCGTCGACCGGACGATGCCGCTGCACCACTCGATCCCGGTGATCGAGGGGCTTTTCCATCTCACCTACATCCGCAACACCGGGGCGGCCTTCGGGATCTTCGCGGGCAGCGCGGCGAGCTTCCGCCTGCCGTTCCTCGTGCTGTTTTCGGTGGCGGCGATCATCTTCATCGTCGTCATGCTCAGAAGGCTCCCGCAAGAAGAGACCGGCCTCGCGACGGCGCTCGCGTTCATTCTGGGCGGAGCGATCGGCAACTTGATCGATCGCATCGCCTACGGCGAGGTGATCGATTTTCTCGACTTCCACTGGGCTGGCTATCACTGGCCGGCCTTCAATCTCGCCGACAGCTTCATCACCGTGGGAGTGGCGATCACGGCCTATTCCCTCGTCATGGCCAAGGGCGAGGACCCTTTCGCGCGTCAGCGAGCGGAACCTCCGGGCCGGTAATTACGACAGGTCCGTCACGTCAATTCGCCGCGATAATCGGTTTTTTCAGGGCCGGCTCTGCGGCCGCCCGCCGCCGTTGCCAGGCGTAAACCGCGGCAAAGATCAGCACCGCCCCGGTTCCCGCCGGCCAGGACGGGACGAAGGACAGCGCCGTCGCCGCCGCCAGGAGCAGCCACTCGATCAGCGTCGTGCGGATATGGAAATAGGCCGTGCTCACGATGGAAAACAGCACGGTTCCCAGGGTGGCGGAAAGGATCGCGGCGAGGTTCTGGGCGGCCGTTCCCGTCAGCAGCAGATGCGTGTAGGCGAAGAGCAGCGGCATGACGTAGATGATCTTTGCGAACCGGAAGCAGCTCCAGCCGGTCTTCATGGGGTCGGCCTGAGCGATCGCAGCGGCGGCAAACGGTCCCATGGCCACCGGCGGCGTGATGTTGGAGTCGAGGCTCAGCCAGAAGATGATCAGATGCGCGGAGATGAGCGGCACGCCGAGCTTGAGCAGCGCCGGCACGGCGACGACGGCGACGATCAGATAGGTTGCGGTGATCGGCAGGGGCAGGCCGAGGACGAAGGTGGCGCAGGCGATCAGGGCGATCGTTACGAGAACGCTCTCGCCCGCCAGCTCGATCAAGAGATAGGGGAAGCGAATGACGATGCCGGTCAGGGACAGGACCCCGATCAGGACCCCGACGGCGCCGGTGAGCGCGGCGACGAAGAGGCAGTTCCTGCCCGTGTCCACCAGCGCGCGCCAGATCGACCCCGGTCCCATCCGTGTCTCTTTGCGCAACCAGCTCACCGCGATGGTGGAAACCATGCCGTAAAGCGCCGCGATCTGGGGCGAATAGCCGGCGACGAGAGTGCCGATCAGGACGGCGATGGGCAAGAGCAGATACCAGCCGCGGCGCCAGACCTCGGGGAGCCGCGGGAGATCTTCCCTGGGAAACCCTCTGAGGCCGAGCTTGCGCGACTCGAAGTAGATCATGACTCCGACGGAGACGAAATAGAGGATCCCGGGAATCGCCGCCACCTTGATGATGTCAAGGTATGGAATGCCGGTCATCTCGGACATGATGAAAGCGCCGGCGCCCATGACCGGCGGCATGATCGCGCCGCCCGTCGACGCCGCCGCTTCCACCGCCGCGGCCGTGTGCGGCGGGAAGCCGGCGCGCTTCATCAGCGGAATGGTGATCGGACCCTTGGTCACGGTTTCGGCGATCGGGCTGCCGCTGATGGTTCCCATCAGGGCGCTCGACACCACCGATGCCTGCGCCGGACCGCCCGCGATCCGTCCCAGCGCTGCAAGCGAGATGTCGATGAAGAACTGCGCCACGCCCGCGCGCTCCAGGAACGCGCCGAAGGCGACGAACGGGATGATGTACTCGGCCAGGACCTCGGCCATGATGCCGAAAATGCCGTCGGAGGTGAGGTAGACGTACTCCACCACGCGCCGCACGGAATAGCCGCGATGGCCGATGATGTACGGGAGATAGTTGCCGAACAGCGCGTAGAGAATGGGGACCACGGCGCAAAGCGCCATGTCCCAGCCCAGAACGCGCCGCGCCGCCTCGATGGCGACCGCCGTCGCGACCACGCCCATCCATACGTCGGTGGCGGTGTAGTCGCCCGCGCGGTAGGCCATCGCCTCGTGCTCCACCATCCAGTAGACCACGCTGACGGTCGCCGCGGCGGCGAGCAGGACGTCGACGGCCGAAGGCCTGTCGGAACGGGCGCGCCTTCTCGCCTTGTAGAGGAGGATCGGCACCACCAGGCTGTAGAGCACGGCGGCACCCCGAAAATACTGCAGGGACACGACCCCCACGGTCGACGCCCAGACGAAGTAAGCCGCGGCGCCCCCCATCATGAGCCTCGTCACAAGGGCCCAGGGGGTGGAGAGCTGGCGGGGGCGGGCCGGCTCGGACATCTCTTCTTCC